>JANWYM010000314.1 GCA_025055355.1 Abditibacteriales bacterium | reverse complement strand
CCTTCCATCCCCCCCTTGGCAAGGGGGGGAGTAGGGGGGGTAGGTGGGGAGGGCAACAAGCCGATTTACCGTTTTCCCCCCGACCGCCGCACGCTGTTCGCCTACGATATTTTGATTTTGGGCGACGTGCCGCGTTCGTTCTTCAGCGACGCGCAACTGCGCGACATTCAGCGTTTCGTGGAAGAGCGCGGTGGGAGTTTGTTGGTCATCGTCGGTGACAAGCACCTGCCGTGGGAATATCGGCACACGCCGCTGGCGGACGTTTTTCCCGTCGTCTTCAGCGATGCCCGCGAAGAGGTCAACAGTGAGGAGGAGTTCCGTCTGGAACTGACGACGGACGGCAAACTCAACCCCATGATGCTGCTCGCTGACACACCCGAAGAGAGCGAGAGAATCTGGCGGCAACTGCCCGGCGTATTCTGGTGCGCCGTCGCGCAGCGGACCAAGCCGGGCGCGACGGTGCTGGCAGTGCACCCCGAACGCAAGTTGCCCCTGATGGTCGTGCAGCCGGTCGGGGCGGGGAAATGCTTCATGTCCTTGACGGACAGCACGTGGCGCTGGCGTTACCGCGTGGGGGACAAACACTTCTATCGCTTCTGGGGGCAGGTCGTCCGCTCACTCATCCCGCGTGAACTGCCCAGCGACAACCGATTCGCCAAGGTCGGCACCGACCGCACACGCTATCGCGTCGGCGAGCGCGTCCTCATTCGAGCGCGCCTGCTGGACGGCAACTTCTTTCCAGTGAAAAACAGAGAAGTCACCGCTACTGTCAAACGCGAAGGCGGCGCGCCGATGACCGTTCGCCTGGAGCGCACGCCCGTTAGCCTCGGCACCTTTGCGGGGGAGTTCTTGATCGAGCGCGAAGGCAAATATGTCGTTGCCATTGCCTCGCCCGCGCAACCCAACGTCCAAGCCGTCGCTCACTTCATCGCCGAAAGTTCCTCTCTGGAATTGGACGAACCGCAACTGAACGAGCCGCTCCTTAAACAAATCGCTGCCGTCAGTGGCGGGCGCTACCTCACGCCGCGAGACGCCTACACCCTGCCTGCCCTGATCAAAAGCCAGCCGCTCAAAGTCGTCCGTCAATTTGAAAGCGACCTCTGGAGCGCGCCGCTGCCGCTGCTGCTGTTCGCGCTCCTGCTGACGACGGAGTGGGTCTTGCGCAAACGGAAGGGTTTGCTGTAACTAAACTTTTGTGTTTTTCCTGTCACCGATTCATCGGGGAGTGGAAAACAGCGGTAGGATAGTGTTCTTTACTTTTGCGTTTCGCGCTTCTCTCCCTCCCTGCTGCTGGAAAGCGTCATGGCGAGCGGAGCGAAGCCATCTCCTCCGGAGGGGGTGGCTCCGCTCCGCTCGCCATGATGGGCATTTTCGAAGGAGAGGGCAAAACGCAGAAGTTTAGTTAGTAAAATTGCGTAACTGTGGTGAAACCTAACAATGTCTTTCTTCACGTTCCATAATATCGGAGGCAATACTTTTGCAGCCAACTCTCTGGGCTGCCATAGCGCATTGTCGGACGGTGAGTTGCCTCGCCTCTATCTGAATATAGTGAAAGGAGAGTGTGATGAGGACGGATTTCGTCAATCCTTCCCCTCCATCGGAGGACAAACGATGGCGATTGGTAGACGCGACCATGCGGCGGCACGGACGGCAGTCGCACGCGTTGATTGAGAGCCTGCACACGGTGCAGGAGTCGTTTGGCTATCTGGATGAAGAGGCTCTGCGCTATGTCGCTGCCGTGCTGCGTGTTCCCCTCAGTCACGTCTACGGTGTGGCGACGTTCTACCACTTCTTCACTCTTAAGCCTCCCGGTGAGCACACCTGCGTCGTCTGCACAGGCACAGCCTGTTACATCAAGGGAGCAGCCAGCATCCTCTCTGCCATCGCCCAGGCGGAAGGCGTCAAGCCCGGAGAGACGACAAAAGACGGCAAACTGTCACTTCTCTCGGCGCGGTGTCTGGGGTCGTGCGGCTTGGCTCCGGCGGTGGTGTTCGATGGCGAGGTGGTCGGCAAGATGACGCCGTCGCTGGTGCTGGAGCGCATAAGGGGGTGGACGAGCCGTGACGGTCGAGGAACTGCATGACATTGCGATGTCGGAACGGGAGGCGCAGGGGGAATACCTCCATCACATTCACGTCTGCATGGCGGCGGGTTGCCTGTCATCGCGCAGCGACAAAGTCAAAGAAGCCCTGGAAGCAGAGGTCAAGCGCTGCAACGGTGAAAAGAAATGCCTTGTGAAAGGCGTCGGTTGCATGGGACCGTGCGCCGCCGGACCGCTGGTGTCAGTTGCAGAGACAGGCACGATGTATCGAGGCGTCACCCCCGAAGACGCCGCCGACATCGTTCAAAGTCTGGGCAAGGAGCCCGTGAGCCGTTTGGTGTATCCGACAGACACGCCATTCACTCAGCGTCAGGTGAAAGTCGTTCTGGAGAACTCGGGCAAAATTGACCCAGAGCGCATCGAGGACTACATCGCAGCGGATGGCTACTCC
Source organism: Abditibacteriales bacterium (assembly GCA_025055355.1). Classification (GTDB taxonomy): domain Bacteria; phylum Armatimonadota; class Abditibacteriia; order Abditibacteriales; family JANWYM01; genus JANWYM01. The sequence continues at coordinate 3,016 of JANWYM010000314.1, read as the reverse complement.
GCGCTGCTGCAAGCGCTGACCTCCATGACGCCCGCGGAGGTCATTGAGCAAATCGTGCGCAGCGGCTTGCGCGGACGCGGCGGCGCGGGCTTTCCGACGGGGTTGAAGTGGACGACGGTGGCGAAAGCCAACGGGGGTCGGAAGTTCGTCATCTGCAACGCCGACGAAGGCGACCCCGGCGCGTTCATGGACCGCAGCGTGCTGGAGAGCGACCCGCACCGCGTTTTGGAGGGCATGGCAATTGCAGGTTACGCTGTCGGCGCGAGTCAGGGCTACATTTACGTGCGGGCTGAATATCCTCTCGCCATCAAGCGGCTGCGCACCGCCATTCGTCAAGCGGAGCGTCAGGGCTTGCTGGGCAACAACATCAGCGACACGCAGTTCAGTTTCCACGTGGACCTGCGGCTGGGTGCAGGTGCGTTCGTGTGCGGTGAGGAGACGGCGTTGATTGCTTCCATCGAAGGCAAGCGAGGAACGCCGCGCCCCCGCCCGCCCTTCCCGGCGGAGTCGGGGCTTTGGGGCGACCCCACGCTCATCAACAACGTCGAGACGTTCGCCAACGTCCCACCCATCATCCGCAACGGCGGCGAGTGGTTCGCCCGCATCGGCACTGAGAAGAGCAAGGGGACAAAGGTGTTCGCGCTGGCAGGGCGCGTGGTCAACACGGGGCTGATTGAGGTGCCGATGGGCATCACGCTGCGCGAGATCGTTTACGACATCGGCGGCGGCGTCCCTGACGGACGGCAGTTCAAAGCCGTGCAAACGGGCGGTCCCTCCGGCGGCTGTATCCCTGAGCAACATCTGGACATGCCCGTGGACTATGAATCTCTGGTGCAGGTCGGCTCCATCATGGGGTCGGGCGGCATGATTGTCATGGACGAGACCTCCTGCATGGTGGACGTGGCGCGCTACTTCATGGAGTTCTGCATGACCGAGTCGTGCGGCAAGTGCATCCCCTGTCGGGTGGGCACGGCGCACATGTTTGACCTGCTGACCAAAATCTCAGAGGGGCGCGCGACGGCGGACGATTTGGCATTGCTGGAGGAACTGTGCGACCTTGTGCAGAACACGAGTTTGTGCGGGCTGGGCATCACCGCGCCCAATCCCGTCCTCAGCACGCTGCGCTATTTCCGCGATGAGTATCTCGCGCACATCACGGAGAGGACCTGTCCCGCCGGGGCATGTCAGATGCGCAGGTGAACCGTCTGCCCGGAGGTTCTTCGCTTCGCTCAGAATGACTGAGGCGGCGGGTTGTCATTCCGAGCCAAGCGAAGAATCTCGTCGGAAGACGGAACCTATACGGTGGAGGAGAGTGCATGAGACAGTCGGTTCGCGTGAAAACGCTGAAGATAGACGACCGTGACGTGGGCGCACGCGAAGACCAGACCCTCCTCGAGGTCTGCCGCGAGAACGGTATCTTCATCCCCGCGCTCTGTCACCTTGACGGGCTGACCCCGGTGGGCGCGTGTCGCTTGTGTTTGGTGGAGGTCAAGGGGCAGCGACGACTGCTCCCTGCCTGCGTGACGCGCGTGGAGGAGGGCATGGAGGTCAACACCGCGACGGAGCGACTGAAAAAATACCGTCGGCAGATCCTGGAACTGTTCTTCTCGGAGCGCAACCATATCTGCTCGGTGTGCGTGTCGAACGGGCACTGCGAGTTGCAGAGCCTCGCGCAGCAGTTGGGGGTGGACCATGTGCACTTCCCCTACCGCTATCCGCGCCTGCCCGTTGACGCCTCGCACGACCGTTTTGTGATAGACCACAACCGTTGTATCCTGTGCACGCGCTGCGTGCGCGTGTGCGATGAGATTGAGGGCGCGCACACGTGGGATGTGATGGGGCGCGGCATTAACGCCCGCGTTATCACCGACCTGAACAAACCGTGGGGCGAATCTGAGTCCTGCACGAGTTGCGGTAAATGCGTCCACGTCTGTCCGACGGGGGCGCTGGTGGAGAAGGGGCGGTCTGTGGCGGAGATGGCAAAGAGACGGCAGTTCCTGCCTTACCTAACGCTCATGCGGGAGGGGAAACAATGAGCGAGAAAGTGCGACTGGCGACCGTGTGGCTGGACGGCTGCTCCGGCTGTCACATGTCGTTTCTGGACATGGACGAACGGTTACTGGAAATCCTCAGCAAAGCGGACATCGTTTACAGCCCGCTGGTGGACTTCAAGGAGTATCCCGATGGGGTGGACGTCGCATTGGTGGAGGGCGCGGTGAGCAGCGAAGAGGACGAGCGCAAGATTCGCACCATCCGAGAGAAAACCAAAATCCTTGTGTCGTTGGGCGACTGCGCCGTGACCGCGAACGTGCCGTCCATGCGCAACCCGTTCGGCGTGGATGCGATTCTCCAACGCGCCTACGTCGAGAACGCCACTGTGCAGCCGCAAATTCCGGCGGCGGACCTTCCCCCGTTGCTCCCGCGTTCTCGTCCGATTCACGAGTTCGTCAAGGTGGACGTGTTCATTCCCGGCTGCCCGCCCTCAGCGGACACAATTTACTTCGCGGTCAGCGAACTGGTCGCGGGACGCATTCCCGACCTCAGCGCGCGGGCGCGGTTTGGATAGGAATCACCCCTGTCCTTAAGGGGACACCAGGCTGGATAAAAATCCTCCTCGTCGTCATTTGTGAGGTTCGAGAGCGAGGACGACGACGATTTTCGAGGGAGTGATACCGCTGACTTGATGGACGCACGCAGATATGACCCCCTGAGCCGTCCGCGTCCGTCCATTGAATCGGTGACATCTGAGAGAGTTGTAGATGGCACAGCAAATCGTCATTGATCCCGTCACCCGTATTGAGGGACATGCCAAAATCACCATTCAACTGGATGAGCAAGGGCTGGTGGAGGACGCGCGTTTTCACGTCACGCAGATACGCGGGTTCGAGCGACTGACCGAGGGGCGACCGTTCTACGAGATGCCGTCCCTGATGGCGCGCATCTGCGGCATCTGCCCCGTCAGTCATCTGCTGGCTTCCGCCAAAGCCTGCGACGCGATTATGGCGGTGCGGATTCC
>JANWYM010000313.1 GCA_025055355.1 Abditibacteriales bacterium | reverse complement strand
GACAAGCCCGACACGGGAGTGGTGTTTGCCAGTCCCATCAAAGGTGCGAAGGCGGTGAAGGCGGCGCAAGCGGTCGGTCTGCATCGCTCCGAAAGCCTCGCCGCGCTCAAGGTGACTGGCACGAACCAAGCCGGCGTGGGAGCGCAATTGACAAAGGCCCTCGGTGATGCCGGCATCAACCTGCGTGGGGTGCAAGCCGCCGCCATGGGCAATAGGTTTGTGGCTTATTTCGCCTTTGATAGCACGGCGGACGCCAACAAAGCCCTGCGCGTCCTCAGAGCATTAGACAAGCCGAAGAAGGGGAAATAGGAGGATGAGGAAATTGAGAAATTGGGAAATTGAGATTGTCCAGTTTCTCGAATTCCTAATTTCCTCATCCGAAAAGCGTCCTCGTCCTCGTCGTCCTCGTTTTCGAACCTCACAAATAACTGAAGACGAGGACGAGGACGCTTTTCATACATCGGGGCGGGCTGTCGCCCATGAGCAACTCCTCTCCTACCCTCTCGGTTTCGGCGTCAACTCCCCCCGCGCCACCAAGTCGTTCAGCGGGTTGTCTTGAATCATCAGCGGCAACTCCACCCGCGCGCGGCGGCGGACGGACTCCCAGCAGGCGAAGATGATTTCCGTCGCATTCAAGGCGTGGCGGGCGCACAGTTCCGATTCGCCGCCTTCCCTTAACGCTTTCACGACGTCAGCGATAGCCCGCTCGATGTAGCCCGGCCCATGCAAGCCCTCGTTGCCGCAGTCAATCACCTCCCAATCCCTCTCACCGAACCGCCGCACCCGCAGCACGGGAGCGTTCACCGCGCCGATGTCAATCATGCCCTCCGTGCCGACGAGGCGGTGGTGCGCCCCGATGAGTCCCGCCCCCATCCCCGTGGAGGCGACCCCAAACACGCCGTTGCGATACTGCCACAGCGCGAACGCTTGGTTCTCGTTGTGCGCCCCAAAGACGAGGTTCTCATCGCGGTAGTCAATCTGACAAATCGCCCACGATGCGGTGATTTCGTTGTTGAAGTAATTCGCCAGGTCGAAGTTGTGCGAGCCGTAGTCGTAGAGGTTACCCGCACCGAACTCGATGCGCACGAGCTCACCGATTGCCCCCGTGTCAAGGAGGGCTTTCGCCTTGCGGAACGGCGCACCAAATCGCCGTTGATGGTTGAACGTCAACCGCACGCCCCGCCGCTCACATTCCTGCGCCATCAGGCGACATGCCCCCCACGTGTCTGCCATCGGCTTCTCGCAGTGAATCGCCCGCACGCCGGCTACGGCAGCGTCAATCACCAGCGGCGCGTGCAGGTGCGGCCAGGTGCAGACGCTCACAATGTCCAGTTCTTCCTTCTCTAACATCGCTTTGTGATGGGTGTAGAGGCGCGGCACACCGAACGCCTCCGCGAACGCTTTCGCGTTTTCCTCCACGATGTCCGCGCACGCCACTATCTCACAATCGGGCAACGCCTTGTAAGCGACCGCGTGTTGGTGCGCCATGCCGTAACCCTGTGGGCCGGCGTGGACAGGTTTCTTGCCAGTGCCAATGAATCCGACTTTGAACGTTGCCATGCGATGGCTCCTCAGAGCCTCTCCGAAAACTCTCCCCTCCTGACCAAGGAGGGGTCGGGGGAGGTCCAGAGCCAGCCAACAACCTCCTGTGATCTTCTTGGTCAAGGGAGATAGCAAGGTTTCCGAATAGGCTCCAACTGACAATCTGCCTTATCTCCCACACACGCCCGTTGGACATTCCCCCCGCAGGACGTGTGCGTCAATCTCCTCTTTGAAATGCCGGATGACCGACAGAATCGGCAGGGGGGCGGCTTGTCCCAGCCCGCATATCGAGGTCAATTGCATCGCCTCCGCGATGTCAGCGATGAGGTCGAGGTCTTCGCGCTTGCCCGCGCCGCGCTGAATGTTCTGTAGAAGGTTGACAATTTGCTGGCTGCCCTCGCGGCAAGGGACGCATTTGCCGCAGGACTCGTTGCGGAAGAACCGCACGACGTTGAGCGCAAGGTCCAACATGCACGTCCCTTCCGCGATAGCGACGACCGCGCCACTACCCAGCATGGAGCCGACTTGCGCGAGCGCGCGGAACTCCAGCGGCACATCTGCCATGCTCGCGGGCAAAAACCCCGATGACGCGCCGCCAGGCGAGAAGGCTTTGAGGCGCTTGCGCTTCATGATGCCGCCGCCATATCGAAAGATGAGTTCGCAAGCGGGAATGCCTAACGGCACTTCATAAACACCCGGCTGACGGACATGCCCGCTCAACGCGAAGAACTTCAACCCCGCCGCGCCGTTGAGCCCCTGCGCTTTGAACCAGCCCGCGCCGCGCACCAGAATCGCAGGCACCCAAGCGAACGTTTCCACGTTGTTAATAAGCGTCGGCTTGCCCCACAACCCGTGCGTGCCCGGAAACGGCGGCTTGTTGCGCGGCTCGGCGCGCTTGTCCTCCAGCACCTCCAGCAGGGCGGTCTCCTCGCCGCAGATGTAGCCGCCGGGCGACTCGAAAACATCAAGGGTGAAGGGTTGAGGTTGGAGGGTTGCAGGCGTGACGCTCACCTTGGACCCTAAGGCCTTCACCCTCCGCAGTTCCCGCTCCAGTATCTCTCGCTCGCGATAGTATTCGTGGCGAATGAAGACGATGCCTTTCTGCGCGCCGACGGTGTGCATGGCGATGAGCATCCCCTCCAAAACGAGGTGCGGCAGGGCGCGCAGAATCTCGCGGTCTTTAAACGTGCCCGGTTCGCTTTCGTCGGCGTTGCAGATGACATACTTTCTGACATGGGGTTCGGGGTCCAGCGGATGCGGGCGCGTCGGCGCATTGCGGACAATTTCCCATTTCACACCCGTTGGAAACCCCGCACCGCCCATGCCCCGCAAGCCACTGTCTTTCAACGCGGGAATCACGCCGTCGAAGCCGTTAGACTCCATCAGCCACCGCAGCGTCGAATACGGCGGCGCATCGTCGTAGGGGTTGATAACCAACGTGACCGGGTGCGCGTGTCGACGCTGGCGGCGAACGGGTTTACCCTCGGCGGCTGCCAACAGCAACGGGCGCAACTTCGCAGCGGTCACGTCAGTGTAAATCTCACCGTTGATCGAGGCCGCCGGCGCCCCGTCGCAGCGTCCCAGACAAGAGACCTCTTTCACCGCCACGCTCTCCAACCCTAACTGCTGAACTTCCGCAGCAACTTGACGGCTCAGCAGACACGCGTCGCGCAGATGACAGGACACGTCTGCGCACACCTTCACCTCTACTTTCAATGGTGGCTGCAAACGAAAATGCGGATAAAAACTGGCGACGCCGTGAATCTGCCACAGCGGCACGTTCGTGCGCTCTGACAGCGCATACAGTTCCTCCCGTGGCAGGTAGCCGTGCTTGTGTTGAATCGCTTTAAGTTCCTCGATGAGCATGACCCCTTCCCCCAATTGCGCTGGCACAAAGTATGGCACACGCGCGCGGCAGTGTCAACCGCCTCAGCATCGTGGAGGTCTGATTTTTGGACATCCCGCGCCCCGCCGTGCTACAATCAAGTGCGAAAAATCTGACCCCGTCCGCGCTTCCCAGATGCAGTCTTGCTGCGGCGGGTCGGGTTGATCCCCGTCAGGGAAATACTTGAGGCCACATGCCCCCTCCAACGGGCGCTTCCGCAGATGTCGCCACCGGTGGTTGAGCCGGGCATGGTTGATTTCCCGCTCAACGGCGGGAACGGTTTGCCACTTTAGGGTGAGGGTGTCCCTGAGAGCGGCGCCCCCGTTGCCACACCTCAGCGGCACGCAGGCGCCGCCGCAGGTTGCGTTAGGTGACGCGGAAAGATATACTGTCTGCTGGGCGTGGACATAAGTCTTATGACAGGCGAGAGGTTGCTTCCTTCACACCTGTTTGTCGAGGGGCTGAGGGGAATTGTGACTTAACTGAATCTCCTACGGTGGGGATGACTTCGCTTCGCTCGCCATGACAGGCACTTGACGGATGGCTGCGCTTCGCTCGCCATGACAGGCACTTGACGGATGGCTGTGCTCCGCTCGCCACGACGAGCGCTTGATGGATGGCTGTGCTCTGCGCGTCATGACGGGCGCTTGACGGATGGCTGCGCTCCGCTCGCCATAACATCGGGCGTAAGGGCAAAAAGCCACTATGCACCGCTTACCTCACTCCCGTCGTGGGAAGGGTCGGAGGAGGGGGAAAGGAACGACGGCAACCGCGTCGTTCTTGACTTTAGCGGATGTGGCTTGCGCGGCGCCGACTTTTTTCGCGCTCAGGAGGAAGGCTTGCTTCCCTGACGAAAATCAAACCATCACACTTGAGGGCAACGGAGGTTCGTCTTGAAAGATGGCAAGATCGCTTTTGGCATCATCGGCTGTGGCGTGATTGGTCCTTGGCACGCAGGGGCGATTGCACGGGTGGAGAACGCGACGCTGGTTGCGGTCTGTGACAAGGTGGAAGAGCGCGCGAAAAATCTGGCGGAGAAATATGGGGCAGATTACTACACCGACTATCGCCACCTCCTGGAGCGCCAGGAGATTGACGTGGTGTGCATCTGTCTCCCCAGCGGGATGCACGCGGAGTTCGGGATCCAGTGTGCGCAGGCGGGCAAGCACATCGTCTGTGAGAAGCCGCTGGACATCACGCTGGAAAAGATTGATGCCTTCATCGCCGCCGCGCGGGAGAACAAGGTCAAGTTAGCGGGCATCTTTCAGCGGCGTTTCCAGCCTAACTCTATACGCGTCAAGCAGGCGATTGAGAGCGGACGGCTGGGCAGAATTCACACGGCGGACTGTTACATCAAATGGTATCGCACCCAAGCCTACTACGACTCCGGCGACTGGCGCGGGACGTGGGCGCTCGACGGCGGCGGCTGCCTGATGAATCAAGGCGTGCACGGCATTGACCTGCTGCAATGGCTGGTCGGCAAAGTGAAGTCTGTTTATGCGGTGACGGGCTGCGTCGCGCACGAGCGCATCGAAGTCGAAGACCAAGCCTTCGCCCTCGTCGAGTTTGCAAACGGCGCGAAGGGCGTCATCGAAGGTTCCACATCGTGCTACCCCGGTCTGCCGACGATCCACCAGATTCACGGCACCAACGGCAGCGTCGGGCTGGAAGAAGAGAAACTGTCGCTGTGGAAGTTCGTGGACCTGGACGAAAAAGTCAAAGCCGCCCGCGAGCAGGCAAAGTCTGAGAACCGCGCGATGGAAGAACTCTACGACGATGAAATCCGCGAGTATGTCAACATGCTCCAAACGGCGAACGAGAAGAAAGCCGCTGTGGACACCGGCGACCCGCAAGCGGTGCTGGGCTTGCCCGGCAGCAGCCATTATCCGCAAATCAAGGACATGGTGGAAGCGATTCTCGAAGACCGCCCGCCCGCTTGCACCGGCGAGGACGCGCGCCATGCGGTGGAGATCATTCTGGCGATTTACCAGTCGGCGCGGGAGGGACGGAAGGTGGAGTTGCCGCTGTAAATGGGAACGGTCAGAGGATGCTGATAGCGGATAAGACCGATTCTGTGAGAGGAGCAAC
>JANWYM010000312.1 GCA_025055355.1 Abditibacteriales bacterium | reverse complement strand
TCGCTGCGTCGCATGGGGCACAGTCTTCGACACCACTTACGCGGGGCTCGTCCCCACAAACGCGGACCTCGGGCGGGGGGTCAGCCCGGCATAGGCGGATTTCCGGTTCAGGGCACCGCCAGCTCCCCGCTCAGCACGATCCTCCCGGAGGGCCCGGGACTCGAACCCGCGATGGTAGATTGGTATCTACCGTCGTTCCCCTTCGAACTCCGCCCTCCTCGATGGCGGACAGGGGGGGATTCGAACCCCCGCTCGACGCTCAACACGCCGAGACGCGATTTCCAGTCGCGCGGTTTAAGCCGCTCACCCACCTGTCCGCAGCGTGAAACGGGAAGCGTGCAACGTCAACAGAAAGCGGAACTTTCGTCTTGGAACCTCTCCGAAAACCGCGTAACGCCGACGTCCTGTCGGCATTTGATGCAGGCGGGAAGCTTGCGCTACCCGGTTTTCGGAGAGGCTCTCAGTTCATGTCTCAGGTTACCTGTCTTAGGCTTCGTCGAACCCAGTCGTTTAACCCGTTCCGTTTATCGAAGGCGAGGACGACGACGATAATGGTGGCGGACAGGGAGGGATTCGAACCCTCGAGCGAGGCTCATCACCCCACTACACGATTTCGAGTCGTGCGGTTTCAGCCAACTCACCCACCTGTCCGCTCAGTAACCAGTAACCAGTGACCAGTCACCGGTAACGACCTCGTTACGGTTCACTGACGTAACTTCTCAAAGAACTCCCTCAACATCCGCGCGCTCTCCTCCGCCAGCACGCCGCCGACCACCTCAACGCGATGGTTGAAGCGCGGCTCTTGCAGCAGGTTGACCACCGAGCCACCTGCGCCCATCTTCGGGTCCAGCGCGCCAAACACCACGCGCGGCACCCGCGCCAGCACCAGCGCGCCCGCGCACATCGGGCAAGGTTCTTTCGTGATGTAAAACGTCACGTCCGTCAGATACCACGTTCCGACAACCTGCGCCGCTGCGCGCAGGGCGAGAATTTCCGCGTGCGCTGTGGGCTCCTGCCACTCCTCGCGGCGGTTGTGAGCGCGAGCGATAATCGCGTCGTGGCGCACCACCACCGCGCCCACCGGCACGTCGTCATGCTCCAGTGCCTGACGCGCCTCCGCGAGGGCTTCCCGCATCCATTGTTCATCCCGTTGCATAAACGTTGGTGTCCCCGCCAGGAATTGAACCTGGATCTACCGCTTAGGAGGCGGTTGCACGGTCCGTTGTGCTACGGGGACGACTGCTTGAGAGGATCGTGGAAACCGATTCTCTTCGCCAGTTGCGCTTTCTATTATACTTGGTGGATTGGGGCAGTGTCAAGTTGAACGCCGAGGCAGTAGAACCCCGCGGCGGCGCGGGAAAGTCGTTGTCGTTGTCGAACTCTTCCCTGATGAAGATGGGGAGGGGGGAAGATGGTGTAAGCAACCGCGTAACTCCTGTCAACAACCGAGAACGACGACGAGGACAAGGACGATTTTTCAAGGGGAGGGGCAGACGTGCTGACGGATGAACTCGCGTCAGTCAGGGCAGACGCCGGTGGTGGATGGAGGCTGCCCGGCGGTGTGAACGGCGCTGGACTACGATCGGAGACAGCGGGCGGGAACGCACGGCGTTCAAAGTGCAGCAGGTGAAGGAACGACGGGAGACGTTGCAGGGTTGATGGTTGACGATTGCTTGACGCGCTTGCGTCACATTGGTTATCATAACAACCAGACGACTCTTGAAAGGGATGGAGTGATGGCATGAAGCAATATGCAATTCTTGGATGGGCAGTGTTATGTTTTTGGATGTGGGCAGTCCTCACCCCGTTGGGCGCTGCCGACTGGCCGCAGTGGCGCGGTCCGCAGCGCAATGGCATCTCGTCAGAGACGGGCTGGACGTCCCGCTGGTCGGCGGCTGGACCGCGCATCGTGTGGCGGGCTCAGGTCGGACAGGGGTTCTCGTCCGTCGCCGTCAAGGGCGGGCGGGTTTATACGATGGGCAATACGAACGGCAGGGACACGGTCTATTGTCTCAACGCTACCAACGGCAAAGTCCTTTGGACGCACAGTTACGCTTGCGACGCGGGCGGTTACCCAGGACCGCGCGCTACCCCGACGGTGGACGGGGACAAGGTTTACACCCTCAGCCGCGAGGGACATGCCTTCTGCCTGAACGCGGCGACGGGGCAGGTGATTTGGAGCGCTGACTTGCAGCGGCAAACAGGCGCCTACCCGCCGCGGTGGGGCTTTGCCGGTTCGCCGCTGGTTGAAGGCAACCTCGTCATCTACAATGTCGGCACAGCAGGCGTCGCGCTGGACAAGAACTCAGGCAAGTTGGTGTGGAAGTCGGGAGCAGGCACGGCGGGCTACGCTTCGCCCGTCGCTTTCAACGTCGGGAATCAACGGGGTGTAGCGATTTTTTCGGCGCAAGCCCTCATTGCCGTGAATCCAACCAATGGGCGTGTCCTCTGGCAGCACCCCTGGTACACCTCTTATGATGTCAACGCCGCTGACCCGATTTTCGCGGGCGAATACGTTTTTATCTCCTCCAACTACAATCGTGGCGGCGCGCTGCTCAAGATCAGCGGCGGCAGGCCGCAGGTGGTCTGGGAGAACCGCAACATGCGTAACCACTTCAATAGTTGCGTGCTGGTCAATGGTTACCTCTACGGCAACGACGAGGGCAGGCTGGCGTGCGTTGAATTTCGCACCGGCGCGGAACGCTGGCGGCAGGGCGGCATGGGCAAAGGTGGATTGATTGCTGCCGACGGCAACCTGATTTGCCTGACCGAGCGCGGAATGCTGGTCATCGTCAAAGCCACGCCCGAGAGATACACCGAACTGGCTTCCGCGCAAGTCCTGCGCGGGACGTGCTGGACGCAGCCCGTGCTGGCGAACGGGTTCATCTTTTGCCGCAGTCATGAGGGAGAACTGGTGTGTGTGGACGTGCGGGGAAAATGACCTAACTCAACTTTTGCGTTTTGCCCTTTCCCTAATTCACCCCAGAGGTCATAGAGGGATGCATCCCTCTATGACCTCTGGGGTGAACGTGAACGGACGAATCATGAAAAAGTCACTCCACCGAGCGGCGCTCGCTCTTACCCTCGTTGTTTGGAGCCTCGCGTTTTCTGGCACCTCTTCCCCCCGCGTGCGCGGCTGGCTCAACTGGCGCGGTCCCCTGTTCACAGGGGTCTCTCTCGAACGGGGCTTGCCCGACACCGTGCAGGTCGGCGGTGGCAACAACCTGTGGACTTACAAGTTATCCGGGCGCGGCACTCCTGTCATTGCCAACGGCAAACTCTACGCCTGGGGCTACGAAGGAACGGGACCGGACCTGCAGGAAATCATCGTCTGTCTCGACGCCGAGACAGGCAAGAAAATCTGGGAGCACCGTTACAACGACTTCCTCAGCGACATCGTGTATGACCGTTACGCCATCGGCAGCCCGACGGTGGACGCGGAGACGGGCAACGTTTACGTGACCTTCTCCTCAGGCAACTTCGCGTGTTTCTCGGCGGACGGCAAAGTGCTGTGGTGGCACTGGATGATGGAAGAGTTCGGGCGGCTGACCTTCGTGAACGGGCGCACCGGCGGACCGTTGATTGAAGATGATTTGGTCATCATTCGCGGTGTCACCAGCAACTGGGGGAGCGAAGGTCCGGCGGCGGACCGATTTTACGCCTTCGACAAAAAGACGGGGCAACTGGTGTGGTCTTCCACGCCGGGCTTGCAGCCCAAGGACAACTCCTTCGCGCAGCCCGCGATGGCGTGGCGCGACGGCAAGCGTGTGTTTTACACGGGTGAAGGCAGCGGCAACATCGTGTGCGTCAACGCCCGCACCGGGCAGCCGATTTGGCGGTATCCCGTCTCAGCGGGCGGCTTCAACGCTTCTGTCGTCCTCCACAAAAACAAAGTCATCGGCATCCACAACGATGAAAACCTTGAGTTCCCACAGATTGGCGGCATGGTGGCAGTGAACCTCGACGCCACGCCCAAACCCGTCGCGGACGGCTCCGTCCCTGTGCTGGACAAAAGCGCGGAGGTATGGCGCAACGAGTTGCGCTCCATCTCCAGTTCACCCGTCATCGTCGGTGACCTCATCTATCAAGTGGACTTCACCGGCAACCTCAACTGCGTGGACGCGAACACCGGCAAAATCCTCTGGGATTACAAACTCGCTCCCGACCAACTGCACGCCTCGCCCACTTACGCTGACGGGAAGTTGTATGTGCCGATGCAGAACGGCACGTTTTACATCCTGCGACCATCCGCTTCAGGCGTTGAGGAACTGTGCAAGGTGCAGCTGGAGGGGCTCTGCTACGGCGCCCCGGCGATTTGGAACGGGAAGATTTACGTCCTGACGACGGAGAAACTTTATTGCTTCGGCAGGAAAGGCAACAACGGCAGGGCGGGCGTCCCTGCCAGCCCAGACGTTCCTGAGCCGCCGCGCCCCAAACCCGGTCCGACCGTCGCGCTGCAAATCATCCCCGCTGAAGTGCTGCTGCACCCCGGCGAGAAGGTGCGCTTTACCATTCGCGGCATTGATGCGAACGGTTTCCCAACCCAGACGTTCGACCCGGCAAAGGCAAAATGGGAGCGCTACATTCCGCCGACGGCGCGGGTGCGGGCAGGTATGGAGGCGCACTTCAACGAGCGGGGCGAACTCGTCGCCGACAAACCTTCGGCGGGCGCGTTTCAGGCGACGATTGACGGGTTCACAGGCATCGTGCGCGGGCGCATCCTACCCCACCTACCCATCTACGAGGACTTCGAGAGTTTCACGCTCGATGTGCCGCACGAGACGGAGCCGGGCGTGAAGTTCGCCTACCCACCGCTGGCGTGGATCGGAGCGCGGTTCAAGTTCGAAGTGCGCGAGTTGGACGGCAACAAGGTGTTAGCGAAGACGCTGGACAACATCTTCTTCCAGCGGGCGACGGTGTTCATTGGCAACGCGCGGATGAAGGACTACACGATAGAAGCCGACGTGCGCACCGACGGCAACCGTCGCAACCTCTCTACCGTCGGTCTCAGCAACCAGCACTACCTCATCGCCCTGCAGGGCAACGCGCAGACGCTCGAGGTCAGTTCCAATCAGGAGCGCATCAAGGAATACGTGCCGTTCACGATTCAGCCCGGCGTCTGGTATCGCCTGAAAGCGCGGGTGGACGTGAACCCCGACGGCTCGGGTGTCGTGCGGGCGAAGGCGTGGAAGAAGGGCGACCCTGAACCGGAGAAGTGGACGATTGAAGTCCCCCACAAACACGCGCACCAGAACGGCTCACCCGGTCTTTACGGCTTCTCGCCGCAGAGCCAGTTCCGCGTTTACATTGATAACCTGGCGGTGACGCCGAACAGACCATGAACGGGCGGTCGGTAGCGGTCCCTAAACGCGCCGACAAGACGAAAGACCTTGTCCCGTCGGGGCTTGATCTATGCGGCTGAGTAGAAAGGAGGCGGGTGCATTACGCAAAATTTGCAACCTTGTAGGAGCGCGCCCAGAGGGCACCCGTAGGGGCGGGCGTCCCTGCCAGCCCGC
>JANWYM010000311.1 GCA_025055355.1 Abditibacteriales bacterium | reverse complement strand
TCGTGCTTAATGCGCAGGAGTTCTTCGTCTGTCCAGACCTTTGCCCTTCTCCTATCGGCTACCGTCGAAGTCGTCATCGTCACTCACCTCGCCGTCCATTATATCATGAAAGAGGAAATGGATACCAAAGGGTGAATCAAAAACTGAGGGGGTTCGGATATGATGAGATGGCAACGGGTTGTTCTGTTGATCCTGCTGGTGGGGCTGTGCGGTCTTTGTCCACACGGATTACAGGCGGCGCAGCAGAAGGGCTTGGATATTTACTTCATTGATGTCGAAGGCGGGGCAGCGACGCTCATCGTGACGCCGCAGCGTGAGTCGCTGTTGGTGGACTGCGGCTGGCCCGGCGAACGCGACCCGGCGCGCATCGCCAAGGTGGCGAAGGAGGTCGCGGGGTTGAAGCAAATTGACCATCTTATTATCACCCACTGGCACACCGACCATGCGGGCGATGTCGCGCAGTTGATGAAGGTGATCCCCGTGAAGAACTTCTACGACCGGGGCATTCCCGACCCGCTGCCGCGCGATGTGAGCCGCCAGCAGATAGAAATCTATCGTCAGGCGACGCAGGGAAAGTCCATCCCCCTGAAACCCGGCGATGAAATCAAATTGAAGTCGGGCAGCGTGCCGTTAAAGTTGAGGGTGCTGGCCTCGAGCGGCATCGTGCTGGGCGAGCCGCCCCACGCACCGCAGACCCGCCCGTGCGACAGGGGACACGCGGCGATGCCCGAGGACACATCGGACAACGCCCGCAGCATCGCCTTTCTGTTGTCCTTCGGGAACTTCGACTTTTTCGACGCGGGCGATTTGACGTGGAACGTGGAGCACAAACTGGTCTGCCCGACCAACCTCGTCGGCACGGTGGACGTCTATCAAGTCACGCATCACGGCATGGACATCAGCAACAACCCCGTCCTGATGCAAGCGCTGCAACCGCGCGTCGCCATCATGAACAACGGACCGCGCAAGGGTGGAGCCGCAAAGACCTACGCGAGGCTGAAAAGCGTGCAAGGTCTTGAGGACATCTTCCAACTGCACCGCAACGTGCAAACCACCGAAGAGGACAACGCTCCGCCGGCGTTCGTCGCTAACGATGAGGAGAACTGTCAGGGGGAATTCATCCACCTCTCGGTGGACCCGACAGGGCAAACTTACACCGTAGCTGTGCCGAGCAAAGGCACGCGCCGAAGTTACCAGACGAGGTGACGGTTCGCGGATGGCACGGATGACATCGATTGCTTCGCTGCGCTCGCGATGACAGGCACACAGGTGTCATTGCGAGGAGCGCAAGCGACGAAGCAATCCCCCACGAGAGCGCGGCAGACGCCTAATACCTGCTCAAGTCATCCGTGCCATCCGTGAACCAGTTATCCAGACAGGAGCATGAAGATGACAAACGTCATTTCCCGTCGCCACTTTTTATCGCGCCTGGGTGCAGCAGGCGCGGCGCTCGCACTCAGTCGCGCCAGTCACGCCGCTGAGGGGAAGCCCTACGGCGGTTTCAAGATGGGGCTGCAAAGTTACTCGCTGCGCGCCTTCCCCTTTGAGAAAGCCGTTGCGATGATTAAGGAGTTGGGGCTGCATTACGTCGAAGCGTTTCCGGGGCAACTGCCGACGGGTTTGACGCCCGAGCAGCGGGAAAAAACGCTCGCGCTGCTGAAGGAGAACAACGTGCGCCTCATTGCTTGGGGCGTGCAGGGCTTCGGCAACAACGCCGAGCGCAACCGCGCCACGTTCGAGTTCGCTAAAGCGATGGGGATTGAAACCATCACTGCAGACCCGACGCCGGATAGTTTCGACAACCTCGACAAACTGGTGGAAGAGTTTCGCATCAATATCGCCATCCATCCGCACGGTCCCGGTCACCGCTGGGCGAAAGTGGACACCATCCTGAACGCCCTCAAAGACCACCATAAACGCATCGGCATCTGCATTGACACCGGACATCTGGCGCGGGCAGGGGAGGACATCGTGCAGGCAGTCAACGCCTTCAAAGAGCGCGTCTATGGCGTCCACCTCAAAGACGTGAACGAGGAGAAGCGGGACGTGATTATCGGCACGGGCAAATTGGACCTGCCTGCCTTCTTCAAGGCGTTGAAGTCAGTCAGGTTCAACGGCATCATCGCGCTGGAGTATGAACTCGACGTGAATAACCCCCTGCCCGGCATCAAGCAGTCGTTGGATTATCTGCGGAAGACGCTGGGTTAAAATCGCAACGCAGAGGCGCGGAGGTGCAAAGGCGCAAAGGGTGATTGAACTCTTCGCGTCTCAGCGTCTTTGCGCCTCTGCGTTAAAGTCGTTTGATGACCACACGACGCGAATTTCTTCAATCGGCGGCAGCCAGTCTGGGCTGTGCGCTGGTCGTCAGTGGCGAATCCGCAGTGCCGACATCGCCTCGGCAGGTCGGGCAGGCTGGAAGCCTGCGCGACGCGGCGCCGCTGACGACCGCCGAGAAAGGTGCCTCTATGCCGATGACCAACGCCGACGTCGGCTCGTTGTTTCCGTTCATCCGAAGTCAGGCGGTCCAAGCCGATTTCCCGCTGTCGTTTCTGCGCGAGGAGTTCAAGGACGTAGCCGCCTGGAAGCGAGTGGCGCGAGGCAAGTTGCTTGAACTCCTGCACTACGCGCCGCCGCCGTGCGACCCCCAACCAGAAGTCGTTGAGAGGATGGACAAAGGCGATTACGTGCGGGAGAAAGTCTATTTCAACACGACCCCTGATATTCGCGTGCCGGCTTACGTCCTCATCCCGAAAAACGTGAGGTTTCCTGCGCCGGGCATCGTGGCGTTGCACGACCATGGCGGCTTTTACTTCTGGGGCAAGGAGAAAATTGTGGAGGTGGAGGACGAGCACCCCGTCCTGACCGACTTCAAAAAACGCTACTACGCGGGCAACAGCATCGCCTCTGTCTTGGCGCGGCAGGGCTACGTCGTCGTGGTGATTGACATGTTTTACTGGGGCGAGCGGCGGATGCTGCTCGACGGCGACCCTACCGACTGGCGCGAGCGCCCGCAGGACATCGCGCCCGAACGCATCGCCGCGTTCAACCAACGCGCCTCGCAAAACGAGCCACTCGTCGGGCGCACGATTTACGCGGCGGGGTTCACGTGGTCGGGTGTGATGTTCTGGGACGATGTGCGCACGGTGGACTACCTCCTCACGCGCCCCGAAGTCGACAAGAACCGCCTCGGCTGCGTGGGATTGTCCGTCGGCGGGTTGCGCTCCTGCCACCTCGCCGCCCTCGATGACCGCATCAAAGCCGCCGTGGTCGTCGGCTGGATGGCGTCATTCCCCAAGCAACTGCAACGGCACATCCGCAACACCATCGGTCACACCAAACTCGTGCCCGGGCTGTATCGCTACATGGACTATCCCGACGTTGCCGCTCTCGCCATGCCCGCCGCGCTCCTCGTCATCAACGGCAGCCAAGACCAACTGTTCGCCCTCGACGGCGTTCAGGACTGCTTCGACAAACTCGCCGCCTGCTACAAGAAGGCAGGTGTGCCCGACAAACTCCGCACGCGCCTCTACGACACGCCGCACGAGTTCAACGCCGCGATGCAGGCGGAGGCGTGGGAATGGCTGAGGCGGTGGCTGACATGAAGCGCGCCGCCACCGGACGAGGGGCAGCCGCCGCGCCTCAAATCACCTCATTGAGCAACCTCTGACTCCTTGCGTCCAGCGCGGCGATGCTGGGGATTTCAAAGCGGTTGCCGTCCACGTCAATCAGCAGGAGATGGTCGTCCGTCAGCCAGACGCAGTTTTCCTGCAAGCCTTGCACGACGAAATCGCGCCGTCCGCGATGGGTTTCCACCGTCCAGTAAGTCACCGCCGCTTCCTGCACGAGCGCGATGATCTGCTGAATCCGCGCCGTGAGGTAGCGGCGGGCGAGTTCGGCTTCGGCGATGCGGCGGCTCTCCGGTTCCAGTTCGGACAGGTCGCGCAGCGTGCAGATTTCGTTACCCTTCTCGTCTAAAAACGCCACCGGCCCGTTCGGCTGCGACAGCGGCGCGACGCGGTAGAGTTGGACCGACTCAAATACGCGGTCGTCGCCCGCCCTCAGACGCAGCCCCCCCTGCGGCGCATAGGAGAGACGGATGTTTTTGGGTTCGATGGGAGGTAACGGTTGATCGTCGGTTGGGGATGTAGAGTTGAAGGTGTTGGGTTGGGTTGACATGATGGCTCTGTGAATTGCCCCGTTCGTCGTCGTTCTCGGCCATTGCCCGTTTGCGAAATAAACAGCCGCTGACGATATGGTAGCCCGCGACGCCATTGCGGATGTCAGCGCGGCGCGACGGGCGACATTGCGACGAGAACGACGCCGACGCGGACGATTAGCCGGTCACCGCCATCACCTGCGACACTTGCGCCTGCATCTCCACCAGTTTGCGGAACGTGCCGTCTTTCTCCATCAGTTCTTGGTGCGTGCCGACTTCGGCGATCTTGCCGTCTTCCAGCACGACGAGGCGCGTGGCGTTGCGCAGAGTAGAGAGGCGGTGCGCGATGGCGAACGTCGTGCGACCTTTGGTGAGCCGCGCAATGGCTTGTTGAATCAACCTCTCGGTTTCCACGTCCACAGAGGACGTCGCCTCATCTAAAATCAAAATGCGCGGGTTGTTGAGGATGGCTCGCGCGATGGCGATGCGCTGCTTCTCGCCGCCGGAGAGTTTGCTGCCGCGCTCGCCGACCTGCGTGTCGTAACCGTCAGGCTTGGCGACAATCGCGTGGTGAACGTTCGCCGCCCGCGCCGCCTCCATGATTTCCTCGAACGTCGCGTCGGGGCGTCCGTAGGCAATGTTCTCGGCGATCGTTCCATCAAACAGGAACGGCTCTTGCAGCACGACGCCGATTTGATTGCGCAAGTCCTCCAGCGCGATGTCGTTGATGTTCACGCCGTCAATCAGCAGCTCGCCCGAATCAATCTGGTAGAAACGGCAGATGAGGTTAACCATCGTCGTCTTGCCGACGCCCGATTTGCCGACCAGTCCAATCATCTCACCCGGCTGCACGTCGAGGTCAATGCCTTTCAGCACAGGGTTGCCCTTGTCATAGCCGAAGACGACGTTTTTGAACGTCACGCGCCCCTCGATGCGCGGCAGGCGTCGGGCGTTCGGGTTCTGGTAGGGTTCGGGTTCGCTGTCAATCACCTCAAACACGCGTTCCGCGCCCGCCATCGCCCGTGACATCCAGTTGTAGATCTGGCTGAACCACTGTAAAGGTCCGTAGATTTGCCAGAGGAACTGGTTAAACGCCATCAGGGTCCCCAGCGTCATCTGCCCCTTCACGACCATCCAGCCGCCGTAGCCCCACGCGATGAACACGCCCATGCCCGTCAGCAGACTCATCGAGTTGTAAACGTTGAACCAGAGGCGGTCGGCGCGGAAACTGGCTTCCATCAGGGCGTCGTTGTGCCGCCCGAAGCGAACATCTTCGTGCTTCTCTTTGGCGAACGCCTTGATGACACGGATGCCAGAGAGCGATTCGTTGAGGTAAGCGTTGAAACGTCCCCATCGCCTGCCCCAGCGATGGAAGTG
>JANWYM010000310.1 GCA_025055355.1 Abditibacteriales bacterium | reverse complement strand
GTTCTGGCATATCCGTGCCTCTCGTTCTTCATGAGAGCGGCGAATATCCTCCACCGCGTCAAACTCTCCCTGCGCGTCGTCCTCAATGTCATCGCACTCCGCCAGCAACCGCTCTGCCAGTTCCAATCGCGCCTGCCAGTCCGCATTGGCAGAGGCAGGGATGGGCAGCATCGTCACTGCGCGCTCAAATCGCTGATGAGTCTCAATTGCTCTCTGGGCGGCAACTGCATCGCCATCGCTTCCACTTGTTCTAACGTCACAACCTCGGACATCGTGGTTCACCTCCACCTAAACTTTTGCGTTGTGCGCTTCTCTCCCTCGCCACCGCAGGAAGGGGATTGCTTTGCTTCGTTCCTCGCAACCGCTTCGCTCCTCGCAATGACACTCATACCACCCGTCATGGCGAGCGCAGCGACGCCATCCCCTCCGGGGGAGATGACTGCAGCGGAGGGGATTGTTTTGCTCTGCTCGCCATGACGGGCAAGGGGATGGCTTCCCTCTTTACACCCCCACCAATGCCTTCATCTCCACCTCTAACTTCTCCCCATGACATCCACAATGATGTCCGCTGCCGTTTCCCCCGCAGCCCTGTCCATTGCCGTGTCCGTTGTGTCCATGACCGTTTCCGTTGAACGCCCCGCTCAATGCCAACTCGACGCGGCTCTGCATGTGGGCGCGGTTGCGCTCATTGGTCACGAGCCCGTCGAACATGCCGAAATCGCAGTCAATGGATTTGTAACCGCTGATGACCCTACCGTTCTCGAGCAGGGCGACGACGCCCTTGCACTTTCTGTAGCACGGGGCGTATTCACAGCTCGTCGTGACCGATTTGTATTCGTTGCGCAGGATGACATCGAAGCCCTTGAAGTGCGAATCGTAGCCGCGTTCATACATGCCCTTGGCGAGCAGTGCCGCGCCGAGCGCGCCCGCGTTGAGGATGAAGCGGCGGTCTGGGTAGATGATGAGTTCCTCGTCGTTGAGTTGCAGCATCTCCTTGAACGCCCGCTGCACCGCCTCGTTGAGGAACGTCCCGCCCTGCATCACGATCGGGACGCGAATCTCCTTGCCCTTCGCCACGTCCGCAAAGTAAGTGCGGCAGATGGAGTAAGCCAGCCCCATGAACAAGTCCTCTTTGGGCGTGCCGACGCGCGACTTGTGCACGATGTCGCTTTCGCCGAACACCGCACAACGACCGGCGATGCGCGCTGGGTTCCGCGACTCAAATGCCACCTGCGCGTAGTTCTCCAGTGGCACGTCGAACCGCTTGGCGACGGCTTCGAGGAACGAACCCGTGCCGGCGGCGCATTTGTCGTTCATGGCGAAGTCCAGACCGTTGTCCTTCACGGAGATAATCTTGGCGTCGTTGCCGCCGATGTCCATGACCGTCCCCACCTGCGGCACCTGATACGACGCCCAGGCGTAATGCGCCAAAATCTCCGTGGAGCGATAATCCGAACAGCGGTCCGCTTTCGTCGTGATGACATCGCGGAACAACTCCCCCGCACTGCCCGTCGTGCCGAACCCGCCGATGACGACCTTCTCGCCCTGCGCCTCCAACGCCTGGATCTTTTCGCGGAGTCCTTCCAGCCCTTTCATCAGCGCTGCCATCGCGTTGCCCCCAGTGGAGAAGGCGAGGACTTCGACCACTTCCACCTCATCCCCCAGACTTTTGATGAGCGCGACCTTCGTGCCGCGCGAGCCACCGTCAATCCCCGCGAAGTAAAGTCCGTCTGAGTCGCGCACCTTCGCCAGGCCGGGGCGCACGATGTCGAAGCAGTTGACAGCAGGACGCGGGATGCGGTTGACAGGCACGTTCAGCGCGTTTTCTTTGGGCGCGTAGTCGCGCATGTTGCCCGGCTTCGTCCAACCTTCGCAGCGCCCGCCCATCGTGTCGAGCACAATCGTCTCCGTCTCGCGCACTTCCAGCGGCTGCGTGAGTTCGCACGAGTTGGGACAGCCGTGACAATACTTCATCTGGCTGCTGAACGTCTGCTGCATGAAGTCGGGCTTGAACGCGCTCTTCTGCTTGAGGCGGCTTTCATCATGCTCACTTAAGCCCAACTTGATGTCGCGGACGATGATCGCCATCCCGAACGCTCCCATCACATCGTAATAGGGCGGTCGGATGACCTCTGTGCCCAACGCGATTTCGAACGCCCGCCGCACGCCCTCGTTCGCTGCTACCCCGCCCTGCATGATGACTGGCTTGCGAATCTCGTTACCGCCGATGACGTTATGGGTGTAGTTGTGCACCATCGCATGGCACAGCCCCCACAGGCGGTCGTTGAGCGGCACGCCCTTCTGGGTGAGGTGGCGGAAATCGCGCTTACTGAACACGGTGCAGGTGGTGTCCACATGAACAGGGTTGTTGGAGGTGAGGGCAATGGGACCGAACTCCTGAATTTTGATGCCCGCTTCATCCGCGATTTGCTGGAGGAACTCGCCCGTTCCCGCCGAGCAAATCGAGTTCATGTTGAAGAACGCGGGCGTGCCGGCGTCATCGAAGACGATGACCTTTGCGTCCTGCCCGCCGATCTCGATGACGGTGCCGACCTTCTCGATGACGCGCCGCGTCCCGTTCTCGCCCACCACCAACTTGCCCATCTTGGCGAGAGTGGAAATCCCAATCGCGTGCGCGAAGATTTCCGTGCGGGTGATGTCCGCGCCGAGGATATGCTTGTTGAGTTCGCGCCCCGAACCCGTGGTGCCAGCCCCGGCGACCTCGATATCGCCAGCGGAGTCGAGGTATTGTTGGAAAGCAAACTTCAGCGCGTCAACGGGGGTAGGATGGTTAGCGACTTTAACATAGATGGGGTCACCCACAAAGTGTCCGTCGCGGTCCACACCGACGACGTTCACACTCGCCGACCCCACGTCCACACCGACAAACACTTGCGTCTTCTGTGACATCGCTCGCCTCCCTGTTGAGCCGGTTGAGCCGGTTGAGCCGGTTGAGCCGGTTGAGCCGGTTGAGCCGGTTGAGCCGGTTGAGCCGGTTGAGCCGGTTAAGCCAGTTGAGCCAGTTAACTGACTAACTGGCAAAACTGGCATAACTGGCTCAACCAGCACAACCGGGACAACCGGCTCAACCGGCTCAACCGACTCAACCGGCTCAACTTTTGCATTCTCACACAGGAAAGGCTTTGCGCTCCAGGAACTCAATCAGCCGCGTGAGGGAAGCCATGAGCGCGTGAAACTTAGTGCCTTCCTGTGGACTGTTTATCTTCGCCACGCCGGGCTTTTCAATTGTGCAAGAAAAAAGCCGCCCGCTGGGGTCTTCTTCCACCTTCACGTTGTAGCCCAGCGCAATCAGCAGGGTCTTAATCTCGTTGACAGTGTGTTCCCGCTCTTCAGGCATGTTGGAAGTTTTTCCTCCTCAAAGGGCTGCGCCTAATTATAGCACAGAAAAGAGAAAGGGGTCAATATGGAATCCGCGACGGCATCACGGACACTCTACGCGCCTGCCCCTCAACAGGGCAATTTAGAGCGCCTCACAAAATTCTCCTGTCCTGAGCGAAGTCGCAGGGAGTGAAATTCTTCGGTGCGCTTAAAATCATAGAAGGGTTTTGTGAGGTATCCTTAGGTCTATCCTAAAACCTCGCTGTCCCCCTCGCCGGGGAGACCACTGGGGAGTTGTTGACTTGATTCGAACCTCACTCGACCCCTCCTTGATAAGGAGGGGAGAGTTTTCGGATAGGCTCTTAGTGACTGGACTTTTGCGTTTCGCGCTTCTCTCCCTCTCCACTCGCTATGACGTCCTCCTGCGGTGGAGAGGGCAGAACACAAAAGTAAAGACGCTGCCCTCTCGCTCAGGGTCAGCGTCTTCCTACTCCGGCCCTTGCCGTCCCGTTACGCGAAGCGCACGTTCTGGACAATGACGTCGAGGACGCCGGGGATGCGACGCACCACGTCTTCAATATGAGCCAGTTCGGCTTTGAGGTCCACTGCTTCGCGGGCGCCGGGCGGACGGCGCAGAACACCCGTAATGTAAATCGTGCTGCCTCGGGCGGAGAACTCCAACTGCCCGATGTCACACGGGGTCGAGCGCAGGACGATGCGCCGAATGCGCAGAGCCTTCTCTTTGTCTTCGATGGGCATAGTCAATCACCTCTCAGAGCGACAGGGGTTGGAACGTCTGTCCCACTGGTTTTTTGGGTTGCTCTTTTTGGATGCTGATGTTGATGGTCTTCGCCGTAAACGGCGTGGTGCCTGAGTGCGCATCGGTAAGGAGGTCGCCCGTCACGACCCTTGCCACCAACTCGCACGATCCAAGGCGCACGGCGCGCAGCCGCATACAGACCGTCATCTGCTGAGTTCCCGGCGCCACGCTGAACTCAAAATAGTGCTGACCGCTGCCCCGAATTTCGTGAGCGACGGGGCGAGGTGTCATGTTGATGAGCGTAAAGTTGTGGCTGAGAAAGTTCTTCGGCAGACGCACGTAAAAACGGCTCGGCAGCGTGCCGGGCGCGGCGTTGATGGTTAAACGGGCTTCTACTTCGGAGTTGAGATGCACGGTCTCAGGCATTTGAGGAGAGACAACGATCGCGGCACGGGACAGCGACGGCACAGCCGTATTCAGTAACGCGATGGCAACCACCACCAGCCCGAAGACCATACACACCAGCGCCGACGCCGCCCACATGCGCGGTCCCATCGCCGTCAATGTCGCCTCGCGTTCCACCATGAGGGTGGAGACCCGATGGGCGCAATCCTCCACATAGGACAAGTTATCAACTCGTCCTACGTCCGGTCGGAACGAGCAGGCTTCACCGTCGCCGGGGAAGTGACGACAGTAGCGACAGGCTAACAGGTTCTCGCGGCACTGCACGCAATTCGGGAAGGTGATAAATGCATCGTAATTGTCTGTTCCACATGCGGGACATCTGAGCCGCAGCACAATGTCCACCTCCTCCCCCAACACTAACCTCTGCCATCCCGGCGATTTGCCTTCATTATACGTGATAGGTGGTGAAGTTGTCAAGAAAAAAGTCACCTGCGCCGCAACCCATAATAAGTCAACCCCGCCGCCACACCTGCTAACCCCAACAGCTGCGTGTGGCGCGGACACATCGCCATGCTGAGGAGGCAAAGCAGCACCGGCGGCACGCTCAGGAGAACGACGACGGGGAGTCCGCCGGGGATGCGATAAGGGCGGGGCATTGTCGGCTCGCGGATGCGCAGCCACACCAGCGCGGCAAATTCAAGGATCAGCGCGGCGGCATAGAGCCACATGTCAATCTGCACCAGCGCCACGAACGGACCCGTTTCGGCGTGCGACGCCCAGCGAATTAGCAGGGCGCAGCCGACGCTGTTGACGAGAATCGCCACCCACGGTGTGCCGTAGCGCGGGTGCAGTTGCGCCAGCGGCGCGGGCAGCGTGCGTCGCACCGCCATCGCATAAGGCACGCGCGAGGAGGTGCAGAGCAACGCGCTAAACAACCCCATCGCCGAAATCAAGCCGCCGGCCATCATCACCGTCCCCAGCCACGCGCCGCCAATTTTCTGGGCGACTTGGGGAAAGTAGCCGTCCGACCAGCGCGACCAGTCCTGACTGGCGCTCACCCCGAC
>JANWYM010000030.1 GCA_025055355.1 Abditibacteriales bacterium | reverse complement strand
GATGGAGCGCGTGCAGCAACTCCCCCCGCCCAATCCGCAGCAGCGCCAGAGGCTTGCCGACGCTCACCTCACCAAAGCAAAAGACTACGCTGCGCGCCATCAGACCGACGCGGCGCTGGACGCGGCGTATCAAGTCATGGCGCTCGCGCCCAACAACCCAGAGCCATACATCCTTGCGGGCGACATCGCCGCCGCGCAGTCCGAGTGGGGCACGGCACGCCTCCAATACGAACGGGCGCGGCAGAAGTTGCCGGATGACGCCGCCCTCTGGGTCAAGTTAGCCCACGTTTACATGGCGCAATCCCGCACGGACACCGTGCTGCAGATGATTGAGAAGGGCGTGCCTCACACCGCTGATGCTAACGTGCTGGCAGCGAAAGCCTATCTGATGCGGCGCGAAATCGTGCGGCGCGCCGGGCTGGAGCGCGAGGCGCGCGAGGCGTTAAAAAAGGCGCAGGAGTTTTACGCCCGCGCTGTGGCGCTGGCGCCGAACGACGCAGACCTGGCGACCGCCTACGTTGACCTCTTGGCGCAGTCGCTCGACTACGCCAGAATGGCGGACGCGCTGCGGCAAATCGTCAAAGCAATACCTGACCGCGCCGACTTCTATGAACGGCTCTCCGACGTGCTGGCGCAGCAGAAGAAATACGACGAAGCCTTCGATGCGCTGGCGCAAGCGTGGTCGCTGACGAAACCTCAGCCATTTGAGATGACGGAGGAAGCCTACCGCAAAAAAGTGGTCATTGTGGACGCGCGCATCGAGCGCCTCTTTAGCGATTATGACAAGGTTGCCTCCGACCGCAACCAGTCGAAACTCACCCCTGAACAAGCCTTCGTGCAGGTGCAAGACCTCCGCCAGCAAGCGCGCGCTCTTGCCGACGCGCTGGACCGCGTGAAACCGCCGGCGACGCTGGAGGAATCGCATCTTCACCGTCGGACCGCCGCTGCCCTGCTCGCCCAAGCCTTGGGCGCCGCCAGAAACTTCGTGGACACCCGCTCTGAGGACTACCGAACCCGCGCAGACGAGTTGCTGCGCATGGCGCAGGAGGAACTCAAAAATGCGAGGGTGAAGTAACGCCATAGGAGAAGGAACGGATGCAAGGTTTGCCGCGAACCGTCCGATGCTGGTGTTTGCGCACCAAAGGGCGCAGGCAGCCCGACTCTTTGCGCAGTGAACCGGTGGCTGCTGCGGTGTCGGCGGTGGAGGTGCGCAACCTCGCCTTAGGGCTGGTTCAGGAAAGATTGCCTCACCTCCCCACTCCCTGTGACGCCGACGTCCTGTCGGCATTTTATGCGGGCGGGAAGCCTGCGCTCCCCGGTTTTCGGATAGGCACTAAATCACAACCTTATCAGCCCAGTTAGGCAGCAACTGACATACTTCCTTGCAGGGGTCTTAGAAGAAGTTATGCAGTTGCTGACGCTGTTTTCCCCCTTGCCCAAACCCTCCTGCCAGCGGGAAGGTTAGACGAACGGCGCGAGGCGGCTTTTGTCCCGACTTGATGTCATGGCGAGCGGGCCCGTTGCGGTTACAGCAAAACTGTCATTGCGAGCACAGCGCAGCAATCCCCTCCGCCGGGATTGCTGCGGCAGCGAAGAGAATTGCTTCGCCGCGCTCGCAATGACGTTTTTCTGCAGCAGAGAGGAAGAGAGGCGCGAAACGCAAAAGTTCAATCCTTGAGAGTTTCAAGCCCCAACACGGAAAAGAGGCTTTCTATGAAAGTTTTGTCACTTGTGGGTTGCACCTTTGCTCTGTGGGGTTGTGATGTCACCAGGGCGGCGCTGGGTGGAAACGTGGTGGAAGTTCCTTTTCCGTCCGCGTTGGCGGATGCCGATGTTCGCGTGACAGGTTTGAATAGCCCGTTGGACGACGCTCTCATCATCGGCAACGGCGACATCAACGCGCTGGTGTGGACGGAGCAGGGCGCGGTGGTGATGACGCTGACGAAGAACGATGTGTGGGACGCGCGGCTGGACACGCAGAACGACCCGCCGCTGCCGACCCTCGCCCGCCTTAAAGAGTTGGCAAAAGCGGGCGGTCCCATCGGCGACCCGATTCTGCCCGCAGGGATGCAGTGGACGGGACCGGACAGTTATCACTTCCACGCTTACCCCTGCCCGCGCGCCTGCGCCCGCGTGCGCTTGAGCGATAAGCCGCTGGCGCCCACCGCGCCGACTTGCCCCGCCACGCTCAACCTGCGCCGCGCTTCTGTTCAAGTGGACGGCGCCGCCGATAGCCCGCCGCGCGCTGTCGTGCGCGCGCTCGCGAACCGCAACGTTTTCCTCATTCAGTCGCCCGCGCACGCGGAACTGCTGCCGATTGAGTCACCCACAATCCCCCCAGCCACGCGCGGAGCAACAGACGGCGTCGCGTGGGTGCATCAGGTCATCCCCGGCGATGTGGACTGGCAAGGCATGAGTTTCGCGGTCGCCTTAGCGCGGCGGGGGGAGCAAACGGCGGTGGCGGTTGTCACATCACGCGAGTCGAAGGATGTCGTCGCCGACGCGGTGAAGTTGGCGCGTTCCACCGCCGCGGCGAAGGCGGCGCAACTGATTCAACGCCACGAAGCGGAGTGGCATCGTTTCTGGTCGCGCAGCGGGATTCAGATGGAGGATGAACTGCTGCAGCGGACGTGGTATCGCTCGCTTTACTTCCTGCGCTGCGTCAGCAAGCCGGGGGTGATATGCCCCGGTCTGTTCGCGGGGCTGGTCAATGATGCCCCCGCGTGGCACGGCGATTATCACACGAACTACAACATTCAGCAAACGTTCTGGGCGGCTTATGCGGCGAACCATCCCGAACTCACCGAGCCTTATGACAGGCTCATCCGCGAGTATCTGCCGCGTGCGCAGTGGCTGGCGCAGCAGATTTTCTCGATGCGAGGGGCGTTCTATCCTCATGTTTTGTTTGCCTACGAACCGCCGGACCCAGCGGCGTGCAAAAGCCCCATCGGTCGGCAATACATCCATCACACGTGGGGCATGACGCTGGGCGTCAGCGGCTTCACGGTGCAACCGCTGTGGTGGCATTACAAGTATGCGCCCGACAAGAAGTTTCTGGAGAAAACCGTCTATCCGCCGCTGCGCGAGGTCGCCCTGTTTTACGCCGAGTTCGTGGAGCAGTGCGAGGGCGAGGACACAGTGGTTCTGGCGCCGACGGTTTCGCCCGAACACTGGGGCTGGACGCCGCGTTGGGAGCGTAACCGCAACGGCGCTTTTGACATCGCCTACGTGCGCTTCACTTTGCAGGCGGCGATGGAAGCCGCGCAAACGCTGGGGCGCGACGTGAGGTTGGTGGAACGATGGCAGCGCGCGTTGAAACGCCTCCCGCCCTATCCGCTGCATGGCGACCCGCCCATCGTCGTTGACGTAGAGGGCGCGCCGCCCATCACATATAACATCCCCGTCCCTGCCAGCCCCGTGTTCCCCGCCGACGTGGTGACGTGGCAATCGCCCAAAGAGGAACGCGAACTGTTTGCTCGCACCATCGCAGGGTTACGTTGGAACGGCAACAACGCCACCGTGATGCTCGCCATCGCGCGGGCGCGGTTGAATATGGCGCGAACGCAGGAGTGGCTGCGTGCGGAGGTTCAGCAGCGACTCCGTCCCAACGGCACGCTCACGCTCAACCGCCGGCAGCCGCCGCATCGGTTCAACGACTTTGGGCATTACACCGAGCAGTTCGGCGTGGGGATGGCGGTATCCGAACTCCTCTTGCAAAGCGTCGGCGACGTGATTCGTCTTTTCCCTGCGCTTTCGCCGGGGTGCCGCGCCTCGTTTGTCAACGTGCGAACACAAGGCGGATTCCTCGTCACTGCCAGCGGCAGCGCGGAGTCAGTTGAATCCCTGAGAGTCATCAGCACGGTCGGCGGACGTTTGCGCCTTCTGAGTCCTTGGCAATCTATCGAAGTCAAGCGCGAGCAGCGGGACAAATGGCAACCGCTCACAGTGGACAGGGACGGAATGGTCACAGTGCCAACGCAAGCGGGGGAGACGTTGGAGTTCCGCAAGCCCCGTAACGCAGGCTTCCAGCCTGCATAAAATGCCGACACGAAAACTCTCCCCTCCTTACCAAGGAGGGGTCGGGGGAGGTCCTCTCCCCTCCTCACCAAGGAGGGGTCGGGGGAGGTCCTCTCCCCTCCTTACCAAGGAGGGGTCGGGGGAGGTCAAAGTAAAGCCAACAACCCCCTGTGGTCTCCCCTTGCGAAGGTGGACAGCAAAGTTTGCGGAGAGCCTCCAAGGTCAACCCTCATTTTCCATCCCTTAAGCCTCAACCTTTAAGCCTCATCCCTCCACTTGCAGTAAATGCCCCATCTTCTCCTTCTTCGTCTCCAAATAGCGCCGATTAAACTCGTTCGGCTCGGAGATGAGTGGGACGCGCTCGACGACCTCCAAGCCGTAAGCCTCCAAGCCCACGCGCTTGGCGGGGTTGTTGGTCATCAATCGCATCTTTGACACGCCCAAATCGCCCAGCACCTGGGCGCCCAAGCCGTAGTCACGCAGGTCGGCTTTGAAGCCCAAGGCTTCGTTGGCTTCCACCGTGTCTTTACCCTTGTCCTGCAAGGCGTGCGCCTTGATTTTGTTGAGCAAGCCGATGCCGCGCCCCTCGTGGTGCGGGATGTAGACGCACACGCCCTTACCCTCAGAGGCAATCTTGACCAGCGCGAGGCGCAACTGTTCGCCGCAGTCGCAGGCGAGCGAGAACAGTGCGTCGCCTGTCAGACACCCCGAGTGCATCCGCACCAGCGTCGGCTCATTGGGTCGGATGTCACCCATCACTAACGCCACGTAGGCGCGGTTGTCCACGATGCTTTCGTAGCCAATCAGCCGAAACTTGCCGAACATCGTCGGCAACTGGCACTCTGCCACGCGGCGCACTAATTTCTCTTTCTGACGCCGGTAGCGGATAAGGTCAGCGATGGTGATGATTTTCAAGCCGTGCGTGCGGGCGAACTCGATGAGGCGCGGCAATCGCGCCATCGTGCCGTCGTCATCCATGATCTCGCACAGCACAGCAGCGGGATATAACCCCGCCAGTCGCGCCAAATCCACGGCGGCTTCGGTGTGTCCCGCCCGCACTAACACCCCGCCCTCGCGCGCCCGCAAAGGGAAGATATGTCCGGGGCGGCGTAAGTCGGACGGCTTGGTTTTGGGGTCAATCAACACCTGCACGGTGCGAGCGCGGTCGAAGGCGGAAATGCCCGTGGTGGTGCCGAAACGAGCGTCCACCGAGATGTGAAACGCTGTCCCTTGTGCCTCGGTGTTATCGGGCGTCATGGGTGACAGGGAGAGGTCGTTCAACCGCTGCGCTGTCATCGGCACGCAGATCAACCCGCGCGCATGTTTCGCCATAAAGTTAATGGCTTCGGGCGTGACCTTCTCGGCAGCGATGAACAGATCGCCCTCGTTCTCGCGGTCCTCGTCATCGGTAACGATGAGAAACTTGCCCTCGCGGAAATCCGCGATCGCCTCCTCGATGGTCGCAAACGGTGTCTCACTCATACGGCTTCACCAACTGCTCCACGTATTTCGCCAAAATGTCGACTTCAATGTTCACGCGCGTTCCGACTTGCAGCGCGCCTAACGTGGTGACCGCGCGGGTATGCGGGATGAGCGTGACGCGGAAACTTTCATCGGTGCGGTCCACCACCGTCAAACTCACACCGTCCACTGCCACGCTACCTTTGGCGACGAGGTAGCGCGCCAGTTCGCGCGGCACGGCGAACGTGACCATCACGCTGTCGGCTTCGGGTGCGAGACGGACGACCTCGCCCACGCCGTCTACATGCCCTTGAACGATATGCCCACCCAACCGCGCATCCGCCCGCAGCGGACGCTCGAGGTTCACGCGGTCGCCCACGCGCAACGCGCCCAGCGTCGTTTTGCGCAGCGTCTCTTCGACGACATCTGCACAGAACTTGCTGTCCTCCCGCGCCGTCATCGTCAAGCACACCCCGCTGACCGCGATGCTTTCGCCCACGGCGGCGTCGCCCACGTAATCGCCCCCGTCCACCGTCAACCGCAGGGCGTTGCCGCGCCGCTCGAGAGCAGTGACGGTGCCCATCTGCTCAAT
This sequence comes from Abditibacteriales bacterium, assembly GCA_025055355.1. GTDB lineage: Bacteria > Armatimonadota > Abditibacteriia > Abditibacteriales > JANWYM01 > JANWYM01. The sequence continues at coordinate 10,381 of JANWYM010000030.1, read as the reverse complement.
AATTCCTGTAAACATAAAATTTAAGTCCGTTGAATGGATGTCACTGGCTTACCTGCTTTATACTGCCGCTGCGCTCGCCATCTGCGCGCGGAAGTCGGCGAGGCTCTCACAGCGCACGGCAAGGCGATGCAGATGCCGCAGCGTCTCAAGGTCGGCAACCTCCGCCAACTCGCGCGTGATATCGGGCGGCACCTCACCAAAGCGAATGTTCAGGGCATCCACGATGTCGTCGCGCCTACTTTGCGCCGCCCCTTCCTCCAAAATCTCTCGATAAGTGGGTGACTCTTTCATGGCTTCCCTCCGAATCAATGAACGTAGTAACTCGCGTGAGTAGCGCAGCCCTCCGAACACCCACAGCCCGGTGTAAAGGTCGGCGCGCTCCACCGCGTCGGGCGTGGCAGCAGCGGCAGTGACGGCTTGAGTCAGCACCTCCACCGACGGCTGCCTGCCCATCAACGGCACCAGCGGCAGCAGAGCCCTCTCCCCCGCCGCCAGATACTCAGCAGGCTCCAACTCCCACAGCCGCACCTCCGCAAACTCAAACACCAACTGCCGCTGCCCGCAGACCACTTCCTCCAGGCGATTGTGTCCCGCGCCGGGATAGCCTTCTGCCGTCAGCCAAATCACCACCGACAGCACCGGCTTGCCATACGCGCGGCGCGCCCGCACGCGGTAGTCCAGCATCCGCTCCCGCATGTCCGCGTCGTAGCGGGTTTGGAAGTCAGGACGGAGCACGAAGGTCTCCCCCGCGTATGTGACCTCCGCAAGGAAATCCACCTCCAACTCCACCTCAGGCAGTTTCTTATCCAGCAGCCGAAACGCGCTCACCGCTTGAACCTGCCCGCGCACCGCCCCCAACGCCGGACGGATGTAGGCGTGCGGATATTTGGTAGCAAAGTATTTCACTGTGATGTCGTAGCGTCCCATGGTGAGAGTTGAGCCAGTTGAGCGGGTTGAGCCGGTTGAGTCGATTGAGTCATTCTGCTATAACTGGCTCACTGGCAATGCCTGCAAACATATCCTTCCACCATCACATCCTCTCCCATCCGCTTCACGCGCACATCCCGCAAACGCCACGCCTCACCCAGTCTTCTGCCTGCCCCTTCCACAGCCGTGACCGCGTTTGCGCCGCCGATGATTTTGGGCGCGATGAAGAAGATCACTTTATCCACGATGCCCGCGTCCAACGCCGACCAGGCTACTGTGCCGCCGCCTTCAATTAGGACGCTCATCACGTTTTGTGCGGCAATCAGTTTCATCAACTGCCGCAGGTTTACGCGCCCGTCGGCGGACTCCGTTGGGAGAACCTTTGCACCCGACTGTTCCAGTTTTCGGATGCGGCTCTGGGGCGCGTCCTGCGTTACGGCGACCCACGTGGACGCAGAGGATGCGACGTGCAGCACGCGCGCCGTCAGCGGCAGCCGCGCCCGGGAGTCGAGGATGATGCGCTGGGGGTCTTTGCCCCGGCGCAGTCGTGTCGTCAGTTGCGGGTCGTCGGCAAGCACCGTGTTGATGCCGACGAGAATCGCGTCGTGTTCATGCCGCAAACGTTGAGCGTGCGCACGCGCTTTGTCGCCCGTGATCCACTGGGACTCGCCCGAAGCCGTCGCGATTTTCCCGTCCAGCGTCATGGCGATTTTCAGAGTGACGAAGGGCAAGCCCTGCGTTTTGAACTTGATGAAGTCCTCGTTCAGTTTCCGCGCCTGTTCTTCCAGCACACCGCAGGTGACCTCGACCCCTGCCGCTTGCAACCGCGTCAAACCGCGTCCGTTCACGCGCACATCGGGGTCCACCATCGCAGCCACCACGCGGCGAATCCCGGACGTGAGGATGACCTCTACGCAGGGCGGGGTGCGTCCGTAATGCACACACGGTTCCAGCGTGACGTAGAGCGTTCCCCCTCGCGCCTGCTTCCCTGCCTGCCGAAAGGCAAAAACCTCCGCGTGCGGCTCCCCAGCGCGCGGGTGAAAGCCTTCGCCCACCACCCGCCCCCCTTTCACGATAACCGCGCCCACGCACGGGTTCGGGCTGGTCCAGCCCTTGCTTCTCCTGGCTAAGGCAAGGGCGCGCCGCATCCATCGCTCGTCGGAAAGGTCAATGGTCAATGGTCGACGGTTGATGATTGATGGTTGGTGCGTTCGTGAACCATGAACCATCAACTATCTGTGTGGCTATCTGAGTCTCCGCTGTTCGGTTTCCGCTGCCTCTGCGCTTTGATGATGTCGGCGAAGTCTTGCAGCATTTTCTGTTCGCTCTCGCGCTGATACCGCATAAGGCGGCGCATGTCTATACAAGCGAGCCCCAGTGCTACGACGACCAGCACGCCAACCGTCGCCCAATAGAAAATATAAGGCATCGGGTGCCGTTTGTCCAGTGGAAGGAAGAACATGCCAAAGAACGTCATCCCCAGCGCGAGCAGCAGCGAAACCGCCCCGCTGAGGCGCACGAGCCGCTGGGTGCTATCCACAATCGAACGTCCCCGCCGCCAGCCCACAAACTCCACCACGAGGTAGGTCAGAAACCCCATCGTCAAGATGAGAAGCACAATGCCGAAGGTGTATTTGGAGGTCGGGGACATGGATCTAACAGATTAATGGAGTTCATGAAGTGCCAAGCTCATGAACCCCATGAACTCATTGCCTTTGCGATGCGCTCCATTGCTTCTTGCAACCGCGCGTCGGGATACGTCAACGACAGGCGGAAGTAACCTTCGGCGGCTTCGCCGTAGCCGCGGCCGGGCGTGACGACAACACCCGCTTTTTCCAGCAGCGCTTCGGCGAACTCCGCCGACGTTTTGAACGGCGCGGGGACTTCCGCCCAGACGTAGAGCGAGCCTTTCGGCTTGTCGAGATTGATGCCGACTTTGCGCAAGCCTTCGTAGGCGATGTCGCGGCGGCGCTGATAAACGGCGCAGATTTGCCGCACGCACTCCTGAGAGGCTGTCAGCGCCTTGGCGCCCGCGAACTGAATCGCCCGCAGCACGCCTGAGTCGGTGTATTCTTTGACCAACCCCAGGGCGGCGAGGGCGGACGCGTTGCCGACGGCGGCGGCGATACGCCAGCCCGTCATATTGTAGGGTTTGCTCAACGAGTAGAACTCGATCGCTACGTCCTTCGCGCCGTCCACCTCGAGGATGCTGGGCGCGACGTAGCCATCAAACGTAATATCAATCAAGGCGGCGTCGTGACAGATCAGAAAGCCATGTTTGTGGGCCAGCGCCACCGCTTGAGCGAAGAACTCCCGCGTCGCTGTCGCCGCCGTCGGATTGTTCGGATAGTTGAGCCAGAGGATTTTGGTTCGCTGCAAAACGGACAGCGGAATCGCGTTCAGGTCGGGCAGCCAACGGTTCTCTTTTCTCAAGGGCAGGAAGTGCGCCCAGCCACCCGCGAACAGCGCGCCCATGCTGTAAACGGGATAGCCCGGTTCAGGCACGAGGGCGACATCGCCCGGCTCGATGAACGCCCACGCAACGTGCTGAATGCCCTCTTTGCTGCCGATGAGCGTGAGAACTTCCTTCGCAGGGTCCAGCGTCACCCCGAAGCGTTTCTTGTAATAACTCGCCACCGCCTCGGCGAAATCAGGAACGGGTATATCGCCGCCGTAGCGGTGGCGGTCGGGGTCGCTTTCGTCGCGGATGGCGCGCACGAGTTCATCAATGATATGGTCGGGCGTCGGCTGGTCGGGGTCAGCGATGCCCAACGAAATCACGTCCACCCCCCGCGCCCGCGCCGCGTTGATTTTCTGACGGATGCCCGCAAACAGATACGGCGGGACCAACTCGAGCCGTTTGGCTGGCTTCATGCGATAACTCCTTGAATGTTTTGGGGGAATTATGACAGATATTTGGCGAAGCGGCAAGGAGAAGCGTCGTTTCGGGATGTCGGCTGTGAAGTTTAGCGATGGACAGCCCGATGGCTCGGGGCGATGAGGAGGCGTTCGCGCTTCACTGCTGGGTTGCTCTCTTCCCACCTACGGAAATGAGGTGACTCAACGTCCGCAGGTACATCACACCATCGGCGACGGCAGGGGTGGCGTGCGAGCCCTCGCCAAGCGGAATTTTGGCGAGGAGTTTAAACTGCTCGGAGGCTGCAATGACCGCGAGTTCGCCCTGCGCGTTCATCGCGTAGAGTTTGCCGTTCACGTAAACGGGCGAGCCGTAGAACGTCCCACCGATGCGTTCCCTCCAGACGAGTTCGCCGGTGGCGGCGCGCAGGCAGTTGACGATGCCGCCATCGCCCCAGAAGAAGATGAGGTCGCCGACGGCGAGGGGGGTGGGCACCTGGGAGAATGACTGACGCGGAATCTCGTAGGCAATCTGCGGCGGAAGGTTCTGGGCTTTGGAGCCGGGGCGCACAGCGAACCCCTTGCGGTCACCCGACGCGCCGACGCCGGTGATGGCAATAATCAACCCCTTTGCCATGATGGGCGAGGCAACGCAGCGCAGTTTGGACAAATCATTCAGTTCCCAGTTGAGTTCGCCCGTCTGGGGGTTGAGGCTGGTGATGCCGTGCGCGGTGCTCAGGAAGATGACCTCCGGCGTGCCGTTCGGCGGCTCGTAGACCATCGGCGTCGCGTAAGAGGCCGGTCCATGCCGCGTGCGTTTGTGCCGCCACTTGATCGCGCCCGTCTTGCGGTCAAGACCAATCAGCGCACTCTCAGGCGGCACGCCTCCAGCGGGGGGATTATCATCTCCCTCCTGGTCGTTGGGAACGATGACCACGTCTCCGACAACGATAGGGGATACGCCCGCACCGTTGCCAGCCGTGTAGGTGCCCAAGTCGCGCCGCCAGAGTTCCTTGCCGTTATGGTCGAACGCAAGCACGAGGAGGGATGTCGGTGTCACCATCATCGCATAAACAGCATCCGCGTCCACAGCAGGTGTCGAGGACGCGAAACCGTTGAGGCGGTGCTTCGGATACGGTTTGAAGGAATAAGTTCGCCGCCACAGTTCGCGTCCGTCAGCGGTGCTGAGGCAAAGCAGATGCCATCTGCCCGCCGCCTCCTCTGCACTGGTTAGAAAGATGCGGTTGCCCCAGATGACAGGTGAAGAGTGCCCCTCGCCGGGTAACGGGACGCGCCAGTTAAAGTCGGCTTCGCTAAAATGCACCGGCACCGTCGTCGCGTGGCTGATACCCGTCCCGTTCGGACCTCGAAAGCGCGTCCACTCCTGCGCAGGCAGCGGAGCGGCAACAATGAGCGTGATGACGCAGATAAGCGGAAAGATTCTGAGAGAAAGTTGCATCATCATGTAAGAGGGGATTGGTTCATTGGTCAATGAGCCAATCAACCAATGAACCATCTTGTCGTCACGGCATCCCGTAGCACTCCGTCATGCCCTTATAGAATCCGCCGTTCGCGCCGATGGTGTAAACCTTGAGCGGCTGGTTGGTGACGAATTGGCTGGTCGTCCCCGTCTGCGAGGCTTGAATGGCTTTGGTATGTCCGTCGGCGAAGGCGACGTTGAAGGTATCGGTGTGCCGCGCCTGCACGGGTTGGAACTGATGGGGGAACGGTTGGGAGTTGACGATTTGATTGCTGACGTTGCCGTCGTATAGCATGGCGGTCTCCGCAGGGTTGTTGATGGAAGCGAGGCTTTTGGGACGATCGAACGGATTGAACCCGTTGGCGAACAGCGCGAGGTTGACGGAGTAACTGTTGAACTGCGGCGTGCCCGCGCACGCCCCACCGAACGGCGCGAACATCGTGAAGATGTCCATCGCGCGCGGCTCGGACGGGCACTGCGTGATTTGCGCGTTCTTCACGTAGGGATGAACCGCCCAGTAGAACGTGGCGATGCAGTTGCCCGCGAAGTAGGAGTTCATCGGCAGTGTCTCGTCGTAATCCTGCCCATACATCAACGTCGCCAACGAATACTGCTTGAGATTGCTCAGGCAACTTGCCTGCCGCGCCTTCTCCCGCGCCCGCGCAAACACGGGCAGCAGAATCGCCGCCAAAATGGCGATGATGGCAATGACGACCAATAACTCGATGAGCGTAAAACCTGTGCCCTGATAACTCGTGCGACCCTTCATGCGGTAACCTCCTGTGCGAATGTGTTTACTTTGACTCCTAATTCTACTAAAAGGTTCTTTGCAATGCTATCTCTGCCCTGCTGATACTTTCTGCCGATTGCAGGTTGGGCGTCCCGCCCGACAGGAGCATGACAGGCGAGACGCCTATCCTACCGAGCGTTCAACCCTCCTGGTCAGCCCTTGCAGCCGCGTGATGCCGTCGTTATCCGCCCAGCCGTAATGCATCCGCCCGTGAATCAGCCAGACGAGGAACCCGTCTTCAGGGTCGAAGAGGAGTTTGTGCAGCGCCTTCTCAATGCGGCTACCGTTTTTCTTGGGGAAACATTGACGGGGGAGTTGGAATAGCGTGTGCATCTGGAAGTTCTCGCAGCCGCACAGCAGGTAGCGGAGCGCCATCTTGCCCGTGCCGATGTCGCCCGTCGCGCTGATGGGCGGCACAGGGTTTTGGAACGCGCCCGCTTGTTCCCGTTCGCGCAGCCAGCGCAGCACCTTCAGGTTGCGCGCCGATAAATCCGGTCCCCCGTAGGCGATACCCACCTGTCCGTCGAACTCGCGCTGCGGGTCGAACAGGCGATTGGCGTAAATCAGGTAGTCCGCCCGCACACCGTCTTCTGCCTCGTCAATCAGCGTCTGGAGCATCGTCAACTGAAACTCATCCTCAAACATCGCGTTGAAGACCTTGATGCCGACGCTCACCGCACCAGGAGGCAGTTGCGATTTAATGAGCTTGGGTGTCTTGCGCAGCCACTCCAGAATTTTCCCCTTTTGCGCCGCGAGGTCGCTGCCCGCGAGGGTGGGGGAGAAGTCCTTCTCCAGCGGCATCTGCGGGTCGTCGCACTGCTGCCGCCAGATGCGATAAAGTTCCTGCGTGGTGTAGGCATACTCATCCACACGCCATGTCGTTTCGTCGGGCGCAGGCAGGTGATACTTCACCGATGGCACGACCAACATGTTGTGTTCCCGTCCGACGGCGAGTGACCTTTCCATGAAGCGCAGATATTCCTCAAACGTGCCGCTCCAGCCGCGCCCTTTCCACGAGACCGTCCAGCCCCACGTGCCATCCTTGCCCTGAATCGGCTCCACTTGCATCCGCGTCACGGGAATCGCCCACGCCTTCATGCTCTGGCTGCCCCCGGCGTCCTGGGCGATGACGGTTTTCAGCACGCAGAACCCCAGCCCGGCGACGGCGTCGGCTTTGACCTGATGGAGTTGGTGCGACAGTTGCCCCGACGCCTTGCCGAACGGGTTCTTAATCACCTTCCCACCGTAGCGCGTCGTCAGGTCAATGCGGTATCGCTCCAGCACATACGTCTCCCAGCTCTGCGGCAGCGGCTCGCGCCGGAACTTTTCAAAATCATCGCAGAGGAGCGCGAGAGCTTTCTGGTCCACTTCGGGTCGTTCAGGTAGGGTCAGCATCATGCTCCCTTGGCACGTTAGCACGTTGACAGGTTAGCACGTTGACAGGTTGTCAGGTTCAACATGCCAACGTGCCAACCTGCCAACGTGCCAACGTGCTAACGTCCCCCTCTCACCCTCCACCGCCGCCACAAATCTCCCAACGACGTGCGCGCGGGGACGACTTGAAACACGCGTCCGCCGACCACGCGCCCGTTCATGCTCACGTCTACGCGATAGTTGCCGACGGGGAAACGCGCCGCTTCGTCGAAGCGCTTGAGCCATGCACACAGCCGCAGGGCGGGCTTGAGCAACGTGAAGGCATAAATGTTCAACCGTTGATTGTTGAAATACCATGTGAACTCGAAGTCCATCACCGGCAAAATGGCTTTGTGCCACTCGCACAGGCAGCCGATGTAGAGCGTGTTCGTGGGGAACTCGTTGACCGCGCCCCTGGAGCGGAGCAGAGCATCCACCTCCGCGCACAGGCTGATGCGGGGGGGCGTTGCCCACTCGGCGGCTTTGCTGGCGCTGACCAGCGGGCTGCGCCCTTTGGCGACGTAGCCGAACAGCCCCGCGTAAATCTCGCCGTAAATCTTGATGGGCTTGCCTTCGACGATGTTGAACTCCGTCGGTGGCTTCCACAGGTAGTATTCCAGCGGGCGCACGCGGCGCGGGCGAGAAGGCGAGGGGGTCTTGGGTGAGGGGTTAGGTTTGTCCGCTTCCTGCCGTTGGCGCAGCATCAGGTCATAGGTCGCCCGCGCAATCGGGTCGCCGAGCGTGCGATACGCCTCGTTGATGAGCAGCATCCGCTGCGCGGCGTCGGGCGCGTCGCTCACGTCAGGATGATACCGCTTCGCCAGGTCGCGGAACGCCCGCTTGATGCCCTCCGGGGATGTTCCGGGGTCTACGCCTAAAATCTCGTAGTAGTTCGGTGATTCCATCTTGCTCATTCACCCATGACCAATCACTATTAACCCTTTCGCTCACGCTCGCGGATGTGCTTTCGCGTAAACGCGCTGCAAGTGTTCGCGGCTAACGCGGGTGTAGACCTGCGTGCTGGACAGACTGACATGCCCCATCAGTTCCTGCACGATGCGCAAATCCGCCCCGGCTTCGAGCAGATGGGTGGCGAAGGTGTGGCGCAGGGTGTGAGGGGTGACCGCCGCGCCGAGGCCGACATGGTTTGCGGAGGCAACGACGATACGATGCACACTGCGCGTGGTGAGCCGCGTGCCACCTTGATTGAGGAAGAGGGCGTCGGTCGCTGCGTTGTTTTCCTTGAGGAAAACCTCCCGGGCAACGGCGCAGTAGTCCTGCAAGGCTGCCAGCGCCGGTTGTCCCAGCAGCACGATGCGCTCACGGTTGCGCTTGCCGCGCACGCGGATTTCACCCGCCTCCCAGTTGACGTCGGACAGATTGATGCCGACCAACTCCGCGGCGCGCACACCTGTCGCGTAGAGCGTCTCCAACACGGCGCGGTCGCGCAAGCCTTTAGGCGTCGCAGGGTCGGGCGCGCTTAGCAAACGCTCAACCTCTTTGAGTTCCAGCACACGGGGGAGCCGCTTGTCCAACTTCGGCGCAGTCACTTGCGCGGCGGGGTTGGCGGCGACCACTTTCTGCTTCACCAGAAACTTGAAAAACGCCCGCAGAGCCGAGAGTTTGCGGGCGATGCTGCGGCGGTGGTAGCCACCCCGCCCCAACTGCCCCAGATACTTCCGCAGCATGAGGTAATCTACCTGGTGCCAGTCGAACCCCTCACCCAGCAGTTTCTGGCTCTCCAGGAAATCCACAAACTGCGCGATGTCCCGCGCGTATCCCCGCACGGTGTGCGCTGAGACACGGCGGGCTTGCCGAAGGTAAGTGAGAAAATGGTCTACGTCAGCGTGCATCGGAGCCAACACCGAAATGAAGCCGACCCGAAACCGCGTCGCGCTGGCACCCCACCCCTGTGCTCAGGGCGGGCGCTGTCGGGATTTTGATGCAGGCTGGAAGCCTGCGCTACGAGGAGACCCCCATCAGTTTGCGCACATGCTTTTCCAACACATCCGGGGCGAACCCAGGCATGGAGTAGACCACGACCCCGTTGCGGTTGATAATCACGTTCCACGGCAGGTGGGCAGGTTTCATCCGCTTTTGGGCTTCACCTTTGGGTTTGACGCACAGCGGATAAGGCACCTGATGCCGCTCGCGGAAAGCCTTGCCGCCTTCGAGGACGTCGTCGTGCAGGATACCGATGACGGCGAAGCCCCGGTCTTTGTATCTGTGATACATCTCCTTCAGGTAAGGCACCTCATCGTTGCAGGGGACGCACCAGTTGGCGAAGAAGTTCAACACCACTACCTTGCCCCGATGGTCGGCGAACCGCACCGGCTTGCCGTCGAGGTCCGTCGTCTCAAAATCGCTGACCCGTTCACCGACGACGTAGATGTTGCCCGGAAACGCCATCTGGCGACCGGCTTGAGCCAAGATGACGATGATACCTAAGACAACAACAGCAACGATGACGTATCGCAGTATCATCTCTGGGTTACCTCCTTCTAACTGATGCCGTGACGCGTTTGTCCTCCCCGCACAAATCCACGACGAGCAGTTCCAGCACCAGGCGCGGGTTTTGGACGTTACCTTCGATGCCTTTGAGTTGCAGGTCGGCGAGCAGCGTCCGCTCGAACGCCGTCGCCAGTTGGGTCTGAGTGAAGCGGCGCACCTGCTCTTCGTAGCGGGCGGCAGCCCACGATTGCGCCTGAAGAAACGTCAGCAGGTTATTCGACTGGGGCAGGGCGGCGGCGACCTCTTGGGGCAGTTCGCCGAGCAGGTGGGCGCGCAGCCGATAGCCTTTGTCGTGCAGGAAGCGCGCCTGAAACAACAGGCGCAGGTGGCGGGTGATTTGACCGATGATGAGTTCGGGGGGGTGACCGTGGTCGAGTAAGTCGTGCAACACGTGCAAGGCGTCG
>JANWYM010000309.1 GCA_025055355.1 Abditibacteriales bacterium | reverse complement strand
CCAACCAGTTGAGGCGTCCGAGGGGCTGGCGGAGGCGTTAGACGTTTTGGCGCACTTCTCCGACGGTTACGTATGTCAGCATCTCCTCACGGTTCATTCCCGCGATGCCCAATTCTTCCACGCCGCGTCCGGTCGCTTTCCCGTCGAGGTGCGTGACAATCAAGCCGAGTTTGACGAGCGCGTCCATGACGGGCGTGGCAATCCCCAGTTGGTCGGCGAGACTCGCCCACGCCGCGAGACCGTAAGGCACGTCCTCCGTCAGCCAACGCGTGTTGACTGCGCCGGGGGCGCGCAGTTGCGTCAACATGCGGCTGCCATTGATGGTCGCCCACAGGTCGCCCTTCGGTCCGAACCCCGCCGCGTGAAACGCTTCGTCCACAGGTAGCAAATCAAAACCGAGAGCCTTGCCGATGGCACGGCGTTCCTCATCCAACGCCTCAATCACGTCACATACAGCGGGCGTGACGCCCTCCTCGTAAAAATAAAAATCGCCCCGCGCATACTCGATGCGCCCGGCGTTCATCAACACTCCAGCGGGATGCACGACGGGGTTCATCGCGCTCAGTCCACATTCCAGCACGTTTCTGTAAAGCCGCACCGCCGACGCGCTGCCGTTCCTGCCGTCCACCGTGAACACCTCACGCAGCGCGGCGGCGACGCGCTCCGACTCCGTCGCAGGAAACACGCCCACGCCCAGCCCGCTGACGACGCCCCAGATGTGCGCCGCGTCGGGCGCGACCTTGCGGCACACGTAAGGCGCGGTGTCGCTCTCCGCCAACGTCACCCCCGCAACGCCCGCCTCGCGTAGCATCCGCGCAAACTCCAGCGTCCCCAGCGTCCCCGGCGTCATCACCACGATCTGCCCTGCGCGCAAGTGTGGGGCACACGCTGCGGCGAACGGCTTGTGCGCGTAAGCGGGGACGATGAGCAGCGCGAGTTCATTCGCGCTCAACGCCTCTTTGAAATCCGTCGTCACGTGCGCCATCCGTGCCGCCCCCCGCTCGGCGACGCCATCCAGTCGAATCGTCTGCGTCGCCCGAATCGGCTCCAGCGTCCACGCGAACGACGGAATCTCGCACAGCGTCACCTCAAACCCGCGCAAACTCAAATTCGCAGCGACGGCAAACGCGGTGTTGCCGCCGCCCAGTATCGTCAGAGAATTCATGGTCAGTGGTCAATGGCCAATGGTTAATGGTTGATGTCATTAACCATCCATTGACCGCTGACCGTTTCGTTTGTCGCTCAATTGACTTTTCCTCTCTGATAACTTACAATGTGTGACAACAGATGGCTGATGGTTCATTGACCACCAACCATTGACCATTCACCCTTTCGAGAGAATTCTCATGCGTCGTTGACGCACCCCGCCGCAGGAAAATCGTCATCGTCGTCGGTCGTCTTTGAGAGCCGAGAACGAGGACGACGACGAGGACGATTTTCGGAGGAGAGTTCATGCCGCACCTTCTGGTCATTGCCGAACACGACGACGGTCAGTTAAAGCAGGCAACGCTGTCTGCTGTCGGCTTCGCGCGCCAAGTGAGCGCGGAGGCGGGCGGGGCGTTTGAGGTTTTGGTCATCGGTCAAGGGGTTTCTGGGATAGCGGAGTCGCTGCGCGGCTACGGCGCGACGACGGTGCTGATAGCGGACAGCCCTGCCTTGCAACATCCCGTCGCCGACAAATACGCGCAGGTCATCGCCGACGTTGTGCGCGAACGCCACGCGACGATGGTGGTCGCTGCGGCTTCCACGTTCAGCAAGGACATTCTGCCGCGCGCAGCGGCGCTGCTGGACGCGGGGATGTTGAGCGACGTGATTGCGGTGAGCCTATCCCCTCCGTCTCCCCTCCTGGGCAAGGAGGGGACGGAGGAGGCTGGAGAAGACTTTATCTTCAAGCGCGTCATGTTCGCGGGCAATGTCATCGCCACAGTGAGATTGGACGGGGCGGTGAAAGTGTTGACCGTGCGCCCCGCCGCCTTTGCGCCACCTGAGAAAGTTGACCCGCCGTCTCCTCTCGTTCCTGTTGCCGTTGACGAAACCAAACTCCCCGCGCACATCACCTATGAAGGGCGTGCCGCCAAAGTCGCCGGTCGTCCCGACTCCACCGAAGCGCGTGTGGTTGTTTCTGGTGGTCGCGCCATCAAATCGGCGGAGGATTTTGAGCGACTCATCGGCGGGCTGGCGGACGTTTTGGGCGGCGCGGTGGGCTGCTCGCGCGCGCTGGTGGACGCAGGTATTACGCCGAACGAACTGCAGGTCGGACAAACCGGCAAAATCGTCGCCCCTGACCTTTACATCGCCGTCGGCATCAGTGGAGCGATTCAACACCTCGCGGGCATGAAGGACGCCAAGGTCATCGTCGCCATCAACAAAGACCCCGACGCGCCCATCTTCGAGGTTGCTGACTACGGGCTGGTCGGCGACGCCTATCAGATTGTGCCGGCGTTGATTGAGCGGCTCAAGCAAACTGACCGCTAACGCTTGTCGGGCAGACTCATTTTCCGCAACGCGTGGGCGCCGTTATAATTGTGTCGGCTGACGTCCGAAAGCTCACGTTTCTCGCTCTGTCCCCTTGTGCCACTGGGCGAGGCGGCGGTCGAGGCGGGAGCGGTCTGGTGGGTCAGGCAGAGTCACATAGCTCTCTGTTGGCTCACGTCTTTGAGTGCCGCCCCTGAACCGTCCGCCCGGCGGCTGGCTCTAAATCATTGGAAGCGCGAAACGCAAAAGTTTAGATTTGGAGTAGGGGCGGCGCGTCCCTGCCAGCCCCAATCGCTGCCGTAAAACGGCTGACACGGAGGCGCCGCCCCTACAAGTTTTGTCGGTCATCCATCAGCACCACCCGCGCGGCGTTGCGCCCGCACGCGCCTGTCACACCACCACCGGGGTGCGCGCCAGAGCCGCAGAGATACAAGCCGCGCAGCGGGGTGCGATACTGCGCCCAGCCGGGGACGGGACGCAGGCAGAAGAGTTGGTCCAGACTCATGTTGCCGTGAAAGATGTTGCCGCCAGTGAGCGAGAACTCGCTCTGCAAATCAGCAGGACTGAGGGCATGGATGTGCTCAATGCGATCGCGGAAGCCGGGCGCGTAGGTTTCCACCACGTCCAAAATGCGCTGCACGAACAGGTCCTTTTGCTTCTCCCAGCCGCCTTCTTCGGGAGACAGCGGCGCGTATTGGGCGAAGATGGACATGATGTGTTTGCCCTCAGGCGCGAGCGTGGGGTCAGCGACGGTGGGCAGGCAGACTTCCACCATCGGCGTCTGGGAGGGGCGTCCGGTGAGGTAGTCGGCGAACGCGCGCTCGACGGTGGCGAAGTCGGGGCAGAGGTGAATCGTCCCCTGATGCTGCGGTCCCGCTGTGTCACCGGGCAGGCAGGTGAACGACGGCAGCCCGTTCAACGCGAGGTTGAGTTTGAACGCGGCGGCGTCCATGCGGATTCTGCGCACTTGCTCCACGAACTCATCAGGCAAACAGCCCGGCGGCGTCAACTGTAAAAACGTGCGCTGGGGGTCGGCGTTGGACAGCACGACGCGCGCGCGGAGTTCTTCGCCGTCAGCGAGCGCGACGCCCACCGCGCAGTCACCCTCGACGATGATCTGTGCAACCTCGCAGCGGCAACGAATCTCCGCGCCGTGCGCTTGCGCGGAATCGGCAATGGCTTGCGACAGCGCACCCATGCCGCCCTTGACGTAGCCCCACACCCCGCGATGTCCGTCCGCCTGTCCCATGACGTGGTGCAGCAGCACGTAGCCCGTGCCCGGCTGCGACGGACTTAAAGCCGCGCCAATCACCCCGTCAGTCGCCAACGTGATTTTCAGTTGCTCCGCCTCAAACCACCCGTCCAGAAAATCCCGCGCGCTGCCGGTCATCAATTGAATGAACGTGCGGCGGTCGCGGACGTCCAGCGAGAAGAACGAGCGCAGCAAGCGGAAGTAAGTGAACACATCGCGCCACTGCCACGCCGGGAACGACGGCGGCACAGTGTTCAGCATCGGCTCGACGAAGCGGCTGATGCGCTCCAGACATTGCTCGTAATCTGCGAACGCCGCCGCGTCGCGCCGCGAGAACTTAGCGATTTCGTCGGAGTTCAGTTGCCGGTCGGGACCAAGCAGCAGGTAGCGCCCGTCGGGGAACGGGGTGAACGAACTGGGATTGCGCAGCAGCAGTTTGAATCCGTAGCGCGGCAGTTCCAGCTCGCGCACGACTGCGGGCAGCAACAAACTGCACACATAAGCCGCCGTGGAAACTTTGTAGCCCGTCCACACCTCCTCGGTCACGCACGCCCCGCCGATGACGGGACGCCGTTCCAGCACGCACACCTTCCACCCTGCCCGCGCCAGATACGCGGCAGCGACGAGTCCGTTGTGGCCGGCGCCGATGATAAGGGCGTCGTAAATAGGTGACATTGTTGCTCTTCTTCGGTAACCATTCAGGTATGTTTACTCCTCCCACCGACCTTGCGTTGGTGGGAGGAGAAGGAGTCACCTGAACAGTTACCTTTCTGTATCAAGTCCAAAGACCTTAGAGCCTCTCCGAAAACTCCCCCCTCCTTATCAAGGAGTGGTTGGGCGAGGTTCCCTCCCCTCCTTACCAAGGAGGGGCTGGGGGAGGTTCCCTCCCCTCCCTTACCGAGGAGGGGCGAAGAAGGTTCCCTCCCCTCCCTTACCGAGGAGGGGCGGAGAAGGTTCCCTCCCCTCCCTTACCGAGGAGGGATGGGCGAGGTTCCCTCCCCTCCTTACCAAGGAGGGGCTGGGGGAGGTTCAAAGCAAGCCGACAATCTCCCGTGGTCCCCCCGACGAAAGGGGACAGGGAGGTTTTCGGAGAGGCTCTAAGTCAATTGTGACTTACTGCATACGAGAGTTCCTCATCAGTCTCGGCTGGCAGCGCGCCGGGGAAGAACGTGACTACTGGGTGTTGTCTGTCGGCGCCTTGCGCAGGAACAGCCAGACCCAACCACGCTCTTCATACTCCCGGGGAAGTCGGGAGCGCAAATCGCTCATCCGCAGGCTGAGTTCGCTCCACTCCTTCTGGAGCCTCTCCCGTTCCTTCTCTGTTTTCGCTGGCGAGTTGCCGAACAGTTTGCCAGCCAGCGCGCGGGCGCGTTTCTCCAGCGGCTCCAGTTCCTTGCGGATCCTATCGTGTTCAGATTTTTCTTGGGGGGTCGGCTCTGGGATGTTAGGCTTCTGCGTGGAGAAGTCCCCCACCAACAGGTCGAGTCTGCCGTCGCCGTTCCAATCCACCGCGCAGACTTTTGCGCGGATGCCCCGGCGTGGATCTGTCGGGGCGTCCGCTCCGAAGTGCGCCGCGCCGGGCGGGATGAGTTGCTCGGCAGCCGCCAGCACAGGGGCTTTCGCGCTGCCTGTGTTGCGGAACAGCGACACACTGCCGTCGCCCGCTCCTACAAGGAGGTCAAGGTCGCCGTCCCCGTCCCAGTCCGCCGCAAACGGACCAGCGTCGCTTTCGACCCGCAACGGCTTGCCGCCCGCCGCAAGTTGTCGCTCCTTGCCGAAGGCATGCGACTTCGCTGTGCCCTCGTTCGGAACGAGATACACATTGCCGCGGATGTCACCTACGAGCAGGTCAAGGTCGCCGTCCCCATCC
>JANWYM010000308.1 GCA_025055355.1 Abditibacteriales bacterium | reverse complement strand
CTCGCGTTGTGGACGTTCGCGACCGACGGCTCGACGCACTGGCCGGTCTTCGGGTTGCGGATCTGCACCGCCTTCAGCCGGCTCTGGTTCTCCTCGTAGTAGGAGAACCCGAGGTATCCGAGCGCGCCCCGCTCCCCCGCGACGCCCTGCACCGTGACGTTGTCATCCTCGGTGGCGAGGTAGTCGGAGCGGCTGCGCTTCGCCTTGCCGTTGATCGCCTCGGTGAAGTAGTCGAACGTCCCCGAGTCCGTGCCTGCCCCGAACAACCGAATGGGCTGATCAGGCCATTCAGGACGGATTTGGTTCCAGCGGGTGATTTTACCCTGCGCCGCTGGCTCCCACAGTTTCTTGAGTTCCGACACCGTCATGGATTTGCACCAGGTGTTGCGCGGGTTGACCACAACGGTCAGCGCGTCGTAAGCCACCGGCAGTTCGATGTATTGGATGCCGTTCTGCTTACACAGGGCGACCTCTGACTCCTTGATGGGACGTGAGGCGTTGGAGATGTCCGTCTCGCCCGCCCCGAACTTCTTGAACCCACCGCCCGTGCCAGAGATGCCGACCGTCACCTTGACACGCGGCGCGACCTTGCCGAACTCCTCCGCCACGGCTTCCGTAATCGGATAGACAGTGCTGGAGCCGTCCACTTTGACTGTGCCCGACAGGTCTCCTTGCCCGAGGGCTTGACCGCCGACGAACAACGCCACTGCCATCAAGCCCAACATCATCCAATTCAGCCACTTCGCCAACATGGGCTTCGCCTTCCGGCATGAATTTTTTTGTTGTAACATGGTGATTTCCTCCTGAAACGAATCGTTAGACCGTTAGCACGTTAGCACGTTAGAACGTTGAAACGTTCCAAGCCGCCAACCTGCCAACGTGCCAACCTGCTAACGTGCCAACGCACTAATACCTGACTTGCGTTCGCAGGGTGACGAGATTCGTCTTGCCCGATTTCGCCTCATCATCCAATCGCTCTAAGGCGAGCATGTAGCGGACGCGGTCGGTGGCATCGTAAACGATCCCCAACAGTGGTCCGCTGATGGTATTGCCGCCCTTGTCCGTGTCGGGGTCGTATTGCTGATAGCGCACCAGCAGCGTAAACTTGCTGCCGAGAGGCTGGTGCGCTACTTGCAGGTAGCCGCCGCGCACGTCGGTGTTGCTCACCGTGCTACCGGCTCTTGGAAAGTCGCCCTCGCCGCCCCCGAACTGCAACTGCACGTTCCACGGCGCGCGGTCATACTGCATATCCATCATCCAGCGCGTCTTGTTGACGCGCACCTTTTTGAGGGCATCGTTCGTGTATTTGCCGCCCAGGAACGCGAGGCGCCCCGCCAGCGGTTGATTGGGGAAGTGCAGGGCGATGAGGTAGTTCTTGCTCGTCTGTCCATTTCCTGCGATCTGGTTGATCCCTCGCCCGTCAAACAGTCCCAACTGCAGCAGAGGGGAGTTTTTATTCTCGGCTTGCAGCGGGAACTCCAGCACCACGCCTCGGTCGCGCTCGCCGGGAACCGAACGTGTGTTGATGAGGGCACGCTCTGGCGTCAAGCGGCTGGCGGACGACTCCAGGATTTGGTAACTCAATGGCACCTTGAACTGCCCCAGACGCAGTTTCGACCTCCTGGCGCTGCTTAGGTTCAAATCTATGTAAGCGTCCCTCAACTCCACGTCGGCATCGTTGACCTCCGACTGCAAGGTCAGCGACGCCAGCGGCGCCAAAGCATAATCTAACCTGAACCGCGCCCGCCGCACGTCAAAGCGACTGATTTTGCTGCCCTCGCCTGACTCGTTGAAGTATTGTCCCTGAATGTAACCCGAGAACCTAATGGTTGGGGCGGCAGGTTTTGCCGCCTCCGCCTTCTTTTCCTCGCCAACTCTCTTCACTTGCTGCGCCTCCAGAGCAGCAATGCGCTGCAAGGCTTGGTCTAACGCCAGTTGCAGACGCTCCACTTCCGCTTCGAGGTTGCGCTCTTTGGTGCTCTTGACCAACATGGTCTTGTCCCCGTCCTGTGTCTGCGCTGACTCTGTGGATTGCCCTAACGTCTCTTGGGCAAACGCATGCGGGACAATGAGAACGACTGTTGCGGCAATGGCTAACGTCCAGAGTAGGTTTCTCAAGTTTTTATCTCTCCTTTCATCCCAAGTTGATTGTCGTCTACCGAACGTCCCACACTCTGCGTTACGTTCTTCTCCCATCACCTCCTTTCCCTCCTAATTCTGAGGATTCAACCTCAAGAGAACTTCAAGAGAAGTTCAAGAGACGATTAAGAAGCGGAGTCCTCTTGAGGGTATGTCCTCAGGTTCCGTTTATTTGCCAGCGATTTTAGCCAGAGAAATTCAAAGGCACATTAAGACGGGGTCAAGCGAGGATTAAATTTGGCTCTACGGATGGGCGAGGCTCTTCACATAGCCAACGATGCAAACGAGCACAATCAGCCCCAGCATGACCCAATTCAACCACACGATTCTTTGGCGACACATCTCCTGCACCGTCCGTTGTTTCCTGTTCGTCATCGTTTGCGACCTCCTCCATCCTTATTCTCCGCTTGCTGTATTGCCTCGTGCAAGACGCGCCCTTCGCATAGGGTGGGCGCGGCGATGCCCAACACATTCGCAAGCGTCGGCGCGACGTCCACCACGTCAATCAGCGTGGCATAGACGCCAGACCGAAACGGCTCGCCCATCAGAATCACGGGGACGTGCGTATCGTAGGCGTAAGGCGAGCCGTGCGTAGCAGCATACTCAGTCGGCTTTTTGTGCAGATACCAGAGCGGCTTCGGGACGACGATGACATCGCCGCTGCGTTCGCGGTGGAAGGCTTTCACGACGCGCCGCGACAGCGCGGTGTCGGGCACGCGCCCGCTGAGGATTTGTGTCCGCGTCAAACATTCCGCTATCCCCGGATAACTCCTCAAAAAGTCCGCCGCCGCTTCCTCCACGTCGCGGGCGGGAACGCCGTGCGCTTTCATCGCCGTGTGGTTGAGGTAGAGGGCGGGATTCCAGAACGCCTCCACCCACCGGTCGCTTCCAAACTTTGCCGACAGGGCATCATTCAGAGCCTGCGTCATTTTCTCCGGGTCAATCCGCCCCGCGTCCAGCCCCAGTTCCACACTCCACTCTGGCGTCGGCATGAAACCATGGTCCGCCGTGAGCGCGACGATGACGTGGTCCATGCCGATTTGCTGATCGAGAAACTGGAAGAAATCCGCCAGCATCCGGTCCAGCCGCAGCACTATATCGGCGGCCTCCTGACTCTCAGGACCAAAGAGATGACAAATCATGTCATGAGCGGAGAGGCTGATGGACAGAAAATCCGTGATGTTGCGCTTGCCCAATTGTTCGTTTGTCACAGCGGCTTTGGCGAACTCTAAGGTGAGTTCGTCGGCAAACGGCGTCCATTCCAGAGCCTCGTAGAAGTCACTGCCAGGTTTGTCCAGTCTCCCCGTGATTTTATGCGGGAACGTGCGCCCGTTGCCCAGCATGTCAATTTCGTAGGGGCGGTCGTCTCTGACAGACTGAGTGTAAGCCGACTCGGGCAGCAACCGCGTCCACTCCTTGCCAAAATACCTATCAGCGTACCGGGCGTCGTTGAATTGCTTGACCCACGCCGGGTAATCCTGCGCGTATTTCGTCGTCGTGACGAACCGCCCTGTCGCACTTGACCACCAGTAAGCCGTGCCAAGTTTCCCACCGAGGAGAATCGCCCCCCGGTCTTTCAAGGAAATAGCGATGGACTTGGACTGCAGGTTGTTCGACATCCGCAGTTCGTCACCGACAGTTGTGCTCAACAGATTCTTTGGAGAAGTCCCACCGTGCCGCTTCGTCAGCTCGCCGAGAACCTGCGCCGCGTCATCCTCGCAGCAGTAGACGCGACTTTTCTTCTCTCTGTCGTGCCAGTCGTTGCTGACCATCCCGTTGCGGTTAGCGTAAGCACCTGTCGCGATGACCGCGTGCCCCGCCGCCGTGTAAGTCGTCGCGTGCCCGTAATGGGCGTTCGTGAACCACGCCCCGCGCTCCATCAGCCGTTTGAAACCGCCTTCGCCGAACAGGTCGTCAAACTTCGTCAAACGGTCCGCGCGGAAGCCGTCAATGACGAGAAGCAACACCAACTTGGGCTTTCCATTCAGCGGCGCCGACGTGTGCGTCCGCGACGGGCTACGCGCGGGGCGCAGCAGGATTGCCGCGATCACGATGAAAGTCACAGCGTAAAATGCCTTATAGAAGGGAGGGAAACCGTGAGAGCGCATGGGCCTCCTCGTGCGTTAAGAACCTATCCGAAAAATCGCTGTCCCCTTTACCGAGGGGGCTACGGCGGGTTCCCATCGGCGGGAACAACCTCCCCCAACCCCTCCTTGCGAAGGAGGGGAGATTTTTCCGATTCCATCACGGACGCGTCCCCGTAATCCCAACCCCTCCTTCGCAAGGAAGGCAGACTTTTCGGATAGGCTCTAAGAATGAGCGGTCATGGCTGAAGCCTCCGCTGTTACCGCTGCGTCCTCTTCTATCGCGCTCTGGACGGCTCTGCCCACAGCGGCAGCAATCGGGTCTTCCTGCCAGAGGCTCTGAATTCTCGACTTGTATTTTTTGATCTCCCCCTTGGTGAGAAGCAAACTCAACAGGCGACAGTGGTGCAAAAGAGAAATCAAAACCGATGTGCGTCCATCCACTTCGCTCTCGCTTGACACCGCCTCTTGGAGGGAGCGCCGGAGATGACGTTGCGGAGAGTCCGCAATAGGGTAGACGTTATGGCGCGAAGGCATCCATAAGAACTGCCCTTTCTCGATGGTGAGGATATTCCGCCGAATCAGCGAGGCGATCAGGACATCTTCCGGGTTGAGCCTGTCTTGATATAGGTAGCGCACCCACCAGGTCAGTTCTTTGGAGGGCTGGAAAGCAATCTGGTTCAGGGCAACATCTAACAGTTCATCGCCCGTGTGCGCCATTCTTTTGACTTGAACACACCCGTTCTCATAGGTGATGCGCTGACTCAACATCAACTCCGCTAACGCAGCGGCGTTGAGACCGTAGAGGAGAGTATGGCCCTCAAATTTGCCAGTTTTATCGTTTAGGCAGAGCAGCAAGAACTGCTCTTGCAGAGAGAGATGACGGTTCATAATGACTGGCAGTCTCCTGTTGGCTTAGGTTGGGTCCACCAGTCATTACTATAAGGAAGGAACCTCAAGGGGACTTCAATGGCGGTTCAAGGGAGCGTTAAATTCGAGAGTCGTTTAACGGCGTCAATGTCAGCGCCTCTCCCTATCTCGCCTCTCACCGTTCCTCAGCAGCGGACGCAGGCCGTTAAGCCCTGCCAGAATCGTCGAGCCGTTGCTGACAACAGTAGCCCCGGTCGGGCTGAGCAGCCCCATCGTGGCGAGGAACAACGAAGCCGCATTGGGGAGTGTGACGAGACGGATATTCTGGCGGATGAGTTGCATCGTCTGCTGCGCGGTCTGAATCGCCTCAATCAACTGATGTAGATTGCTGTCCATCAACACCACATCGGCGGTTTCCTGGGCGATGTCGGAGCCGTCTTTGAGGGAGATGGCGACATCGGCATAGGCTAAGGCGGGCGAGTCGTTGATGCCGTCGCCGACGACGGCGACGCAGC
>JANWYM010000307.1 GCA_025055355.1 Abditibacteriales bacterium | reverse complement strand
AAAAGGAATGTGTGCTTGAAATCAGTAGGAAGTATCATTTAGATAAGAGCACAGTGAGAGGGACGACGCTGGTCATTACCCTCAAAGAATAGTTGGTGCACAACATGGTAAAGAGTTCATAAGTTCATGAGTTCATGTTCTTGCTTTCATGAACCCTACGAACTCCATGAACCCCTAAACTCATTTCTGACTGACCATACCTCTCGATGTCTGCCGTTGTTGTCATCGAGAGGCTACTGCATTGCTCACCTGAGCTGTCAAGTAGCCCGTCGTTCCGCGACAGCGCCGCGGGCGACTGGCAGAGGAGAAGCGCGACATGTATGTATTTGTGACCGCGACGGAGGTTGAGGGACCGAACAAGGAACTGGACTTGGGCGCGCAGCCAGATAACGCTTCGCTGAAGGAAATCAAAGACCTTGTGATGTCGCTCATCGAAAGCGACATCCCACCTGAGGACCGGCTGGCTTCGCGGCATTTCTGGCACAATAATCGCCTATGCCCAGATCACATTTTGCTGGCGGACATTGCATCGGGGAACGATATTGTGTCCCTCGAACTCCGCCCGGATCGCTACAACCTTTTGATGGGGGGGGTGAGGGGCATCGGGTTGATTGACCCCGAGGAGCCGATTGGCAACGTCATCCGCGCGGTGCTGACAGGGCGGGGACATCGGCACGGGGGAGAGTGTTGCTACGAACTGTCCCCGCGCGGCGGACTGCCGCTGGATCCACACAGCACGCTCCTCGATGAGGAGGTGCTGCCTTACGAGACGGACTTGACGCTGAAACGCAAGCGCATTTTTTACGTGTGGTCGCTGGCGTTGCTGGCGGGGATGGCTGTTTTAGGGCTGCTGTTAGGATATGTGTCAGGAAGATTCTTGGGATAAAAACGTTGGCAGGTTGGCAGGTTGGAACGTTGGCAGGTTGGCAGGTTGGCAGGTTGACAGGTTGACAGGTTGACAGGTTGACAGGTTGACAGGTTGACAGGTTGACAGGTTGGCAGGTTGGCAGGTTGGCAGGTTGACAGGTTGGCACGTTCAACGTTCCAACGTTCCAACGTTCCAACGTGCCAACATTCCAATAAGGAGGAAAGTTTATGCCTATCACAGAGAAGGAGCTACAGGACGCGAACAAGGCGATGCTGGGCAACACGAACCGCGCCATTCTGTTCACGACGGTGAACCTGTCCGCCGACGCGCCGCGCCTGGAGGATATGCTGGCGTATCTGGCGGCGGGGGTGCTGACGTGGGAGCAATTCAACGCGCAGGTCAAAGAGAAACTGACGGTGCGGTCGTTTGCCGAGTTCATTGACAAGTTTCAGCCTTGCTACTACTACCGCCTGCGTCCGCCGGAGGGCGCGGTGACGGGCAACGGAGCGGAGAGTGAAACCCCCGTCGTTGACGCCCAAAGTGAGGAGGGCGTCTCAGAGGAGAGCGGAGCGACAGAAACCGCCGAAGCCGCTGCCCCCGCGGGCGAGGGGAGCGCACCAGAGTTTGAGGTCGGCGACCTTCCGTATTACGAGTTTTCGCTGGAAGGGGGACCGCCGGAGTTGGGCTGGAAGAAAGTGGTCATCGGCGCTGACCATCCCTATTTCCGCTCGCTGCAATCGCTCATCAAAGAGCGGGCATTGATGGCAAAGACGACCTTCCAGACCAACGTGGACGCTGCGCTGTTCGGCTTCAAGCCGCGCACGCAGCAGATGATGGTGCGCAAAGCCGCCCAAGACTTGCAAGCCGCCAGCGACAAATTGATGCTGGAGATGCGACGCAACCCCGACTCGTCGGACACTCGCCGCGCTCTCGAAGCCTACGACCGCCGCGTGCGCGACCTCGAGAACGCTTTGGGCGACGACCTGCGTGTGCTACCGACGGTCACGCACGGCCTCGCCGAGGCGCGCAAGGCGCTGGGCGCGGGGGGCGGCAGCGGGCAGACGGCAATGGGCGAGTTCGTGCTGGCGCTGGGCGAAGGCGCCAAGGTCGTGGCGAAAGCCAAGCCCAGAGAACTCGTGGCGTCGCACAAGGAGCGGCTGGCACTGACGGAGGGACAGCAACCCCCGCCAGAGTCGAGCGGCACAACGGAGATTGTCCTGCTGCAAGACGCGCTCCAGAGCCGCCCGCTGGCGAAGCGGGAACTGCGCGAGATTGCCACGCTGCCCAAAAACGACCAGTTCCCCGCCGTCGTCGGGAGTTTCATGTCCGAGATGGTGCGGCTGAACAAAATTGACCCCCTGCTGGGCAACATGGTGGCGGTGGTGCTACAAGACCCCAAGCAGTTGGCGACCTGGAACGTCAACCCGCAGCAGGTCGAGGTCTTCCACGACACCTTCTTGGGGATTTACAGCAATGGTGTGGAGAACTTCCTCAAGACCGTGACGCCGCTGTTTGAGACCGTCATGGGGATTTACATGCTGTTCAACGAGTTCCCCCCGGACGTGCGGCGCGGTCAGCCCGAACTCATCATCGCTAACGGCGAACTGACCGACCTGTGGCAGACCTATCAGGCGGAACTGGTCGCCTACCTGCGCGGCGCATGCCATCAAGCCGCCAACCAGTATCGGGACGCCATCTCGTTCGCGATTGTGCCGTCGGTGACCTCGTTCCAGAACCAGCCGCCCGCCTCGCCGCCGGCAGGCTACATCCGCGCCGGCGACTTCATCAGCGACTACCGCCAGCCTCCCGCCCCGCCGACCGAGGAAGACCGCATCAAACTGGACGAACAAATCGAAGCACTGCGCCACCGGCGCGTGGCGGAAACCGGCGGGTTCGGACGGGTGACCGGAGCGGGCGAGGTGCTGGGGCTGATGGAGTTGGGCAAGGAATGCGGCTTTCAGGTGTTCTTCTCTCCCGAGGAGAAAGTCATCGCCGGTCGCACGCGGGCGGAGTATATCGAAGCCATTCAGGAGCAATACTGCCCCGCGCACGTGGTGGACAAGGACTGGGCGGTGTGCGGTGTCCTCTGCTTGCCGGACTTCGTGTGCCTTCCCCCAGATGGCGTGCTAATCACCGGCAAGGTGATGGACGGACGCGATGTGGGGGTGGATGTGCCGCAGGTTATTGTGCGTTCCTGCTACGTCGCCGCCGGGCGCTACATGGCGAACGATTCCCCAGAGGTGCTGCAATCCATCGTGGGGAAACTGCCACCGCAGCAGTTGAGAGCCCTGCCGATGAAGGTGCGCCCCAATCTGCCCGGCGTGGGGGTGGACTTGACCCGTTACACGGTGTTAGGGCAGACCCGCTTGCCCGTAGACCACTTCCTCGACGATGCCCTCCTGCGACAACTGCTGGGGCGCGACAAGTCTTTCCTTGTGTTCAGTCAGGTGTCGGGCATCTCGCCCAACATCGCCGCTCCCCGCACCCTGCGGCGGGTCATTACCCCCGCCGGTGACCGCTACGTGCTCATCCACCACTACCGCCAGCAGGTTTACTTGCAGCGGCTCATCCTCGCTGCCTACCATCTGGGATTTGGCGGTGCCCTGCCGTCCATGGCGGAGATGTCGAACCTGATGGATCGCATGATCAACTGGATGGGCTGGTATGACGTGAACAAAGAGGGTTACGTCAACGCCTTCCCCAGCGAGTTGGAAGGGCATAAAGTCATCGTCGAACCCATCACCGAAGGCGGCGAAACGGTTGGGTTCAACCTGAACCTGCCATTTAAGGGCGTTGTCCTGGGTGAGTTGCAACTGACGTTCTCCTAATCGCGCATAGATTGCGCAAAACGCTACACAGAAAGGGTGATGCAACGTCCCCCTGGGACGACGTCCCGACCTCTCTGGATGGTTCAAGGTCAGTGATAAGGAAAGTCACTGACGACTCACGCCCCAAGGTCCAAGGTAAGACAAGTTGCCAACTTGTCTTACCTATGGACGGCAGACGCCTCTTCTGGTGGAAGTTCAGCGGTAAGACTTGCCATTAGAATCGAAGCGTCCAGTGGCGCGCTTCCAGCGTGCTTCGGTCAAAATCTCAAGAAGGAGGAAATACCCATGGCGAAGTTGACGATTGGCGGCACCGAAATCCCGCAGGTGCTGCGAGCGAAAGTGCACATTACCCACGGCGACAGCCGCGACCCGTTGCTGGTGCCGATCATCGAGATTGAGGTGACGGTGCCGCTGACGGAATCCACGCTGATTGCCGAGTGGGCGAAAGCCCCCAAAGGGCCCGACCGCTTCAAGAAGGTGGAGCTCCAGACGATGCACCGCGAGGGTGGGGTGGCTCACACCTGGACGCTTTTACAGGCGTGGGTGAAGGACTTTGAAGAGACGGAGTTCGCCCCCGAACTGACAAGCGGCGGCACCGGCGTGGAAGCCCAACTGACCAACTATCACGTGCGTGTGACCATCGCCGGCGCGCTGCTGCCCAACCAAGACTACAACGGCAACAACATCATCACCGTCGCGGCAGGCGCGGCGCAGCAACTGCCCGGCTAACCTTCTGATCTTGCGCGTCGTTCCGCCTTCACAGGTGGTTAGAGGGCGAAGCGCGGCACAGCCAGGAGAGAACGGACACCGTGCCGTTCCACCACGCTTCGCCCTCATTTCCCATCCCTTGAAACCTTTCTCAATGAGGCAAAGGGCGATGGGGCGCAGGGACGGGGAGGACGTTGCGCGTCGTTCCGCCCTCAGGCGGTCCGCCGTCCCTGCCGTCCCTCCGTCCCTATCGTCCCCCTGTTCCCTTTGAGATAGACTCTGAGCGTATGTCCTTCCACCTGGTCTCCCCGGACATCAATAACCTGACGGGGCGCAAACTGCTGACCAACGTGACGATTCGGCGTCACCTGTTTCGTCACTCGTGGGCAACGTTGGTGATTGACGCCGATGAACTCACGAAGGACGGAGACCGCGAACCCCTGCTGGTCAATCTGGGCGCGTCGCTGCTCAACACCGATGTCGTTCTCAAGTGGTGTCCCCGCGACAAGCAGGAGGGCAGCGTGGACTGCTTTCGCGGCTACGTGACCAGCGTGCGCGCTCAACATCGGGGGTATCGCTCTTATCTTATCATCAATTGCGTCTCCTACAGCAAGCGGGCGGACGAAATTCCTCGCTACCGCGTTTGGCAGGAGTGCACGCTGCTCGACATCTGCCAACACATCGCTTCCAAAGAACCGCTCTTCCAAATCGCCAGCAACGCGCAAAGCATGTTGAGCGGCAACACGATCGAACTGAGCGTGCAATACGGCGAGACGGATTTCGCCTACCTCAGCCGCATGTTGCACGCTTGGGGCGTCCCGTTGGCGGTGGACGACCGCGCGGGGAAAATCATCATCGGCACGCCGAAAGTTGCCAGCAGCGGGGAGTTCCCGCCGCTCAATTGGCACTGGAACGTCACCGGGATTGACGCGGCCCTTGTGCCGCTGGACGGCAAATCACGCAACAACGGCGCGGGCGCGCCCGCCGCCGCGCGGCAGTTCAACGACAAATACAACAGCGAACTCAAGCGGGTCGCCGCCGACCATTTCCCCCGCCTCGACGACGACCACAAAGCCGACCGGGAGTGGATTGCCGACCGCGTGCACGAAACCGCCCTGCGCGGCGACCCGGCGGTGTTCCGCGCCCAGTGGGACGGAGCGCTCTTTGACTTCTCGCCCGGCTGCGCGGTCAACTTCAACGGGCAGACCTGCCT
>JANWYM010000306.1 GCA_025055355.1 Abditibacteriales bacterium | reverse complement strand
TCTTCCAACCATTGTTTGAGCCTTTTCGCGACATCCGCAGTGCCTGCAGCACCTCCCGAATGAACAAGGGTGATGGTCCCGCCCGGCGCAACGAGCAACTTCCCCACGACGGCATTGGGCAGCGGGTTGCCGCCGACGAGCAGAAACAAGTGTCGGCTTGAGCCTTGCTTACGTTGAGCATCCATTATTCCTCCTCCAATTGAAGCCCACCCCGCAGCGCGCCACGCGTCGGGGACGATCGTTTGAATTTCATGTTAGGACCTCGCTTATTATTCTACCGCTCCTTGTCCTATCCCGCATGGGCAAATCTTCCCGACTTTTGTGGGAACATCTTCTCTGCTCTACGGCGCGGGCAAAGGGACAAAGGAATTGCCCACCGCCACCCAGTCGTCTCCCTGTTGGACGCACTTGCCCTGCGCGGTCATCTCATCCAGTAGCGGTTCGAGGCGGTCGCTCTCCAGTCCCCAGCGCAGCAAGTCTGCGACTGCTCCCGCGTCCAGCTGCCGCAGCGTTGCCCACGCCGGGTTCTTCATCAGCGTCCAGAGGTAGAGCAGGGAGCATTGCTTGAGCATTTCCTCAGCGCCGACGTCAGAGCGCAAGAACCACATACCGTTCGGATAGTCAGGGTGCGAGCGCCATTCACATAGCCCCGCGCGGCGCAGGGCGTTGGTCACGTCGTTGATTTGGTTCTTGCTTATCCTGCTGCCACACGCCTGATAGTAGGTCTGCAGCTGACGGCTTAACTCGGGCAGGGGAAGGCTTTCCGCCGCGTTGAGTCGAACGAGGTCTTGAACAATCTGCCGCCGCGTGGCAGGGTCTAACGGGCGCAATCCCATCTTTTTCAGCCACGTCACGTAAGCAGAGGTGACGGTGGGAAGGACAGCCGCTGGCGCAGGCGTCGGCGGCGACACCGGCGGTGCGTTGATGGCGCTCACAACGGGACGGAAGACAGTATCCGTCAGGGCTGCCTCGATAAAACCCTCCAGTTCCTCGGGGTTGATCACTGTCATCCGCGCGAGCGTAGCAGCCGCTTGTTTCTGGGTTGGACCGAGCGACTCCAACAGCACCAGCGCAGCACGGTGAGTTGGGAGGTTCAAGCATTTGGCAATGCGACCGAACTTAGTAGCGTGCTCTTGCCAGTCCTCGCTGGTCTTACATTCCAACCACAGCACACGGTCGGGCAATCCCAGCAAGATGTCCAGTTCCGTCTCTTGCCCGTCGGGGAGCGCCACCACGGCTTTCGTGAGGACAATCGGTTCCACCTCTTGAGGCAGCAACGTCTTCGCTCGCTCCAGCGCGGTCAGCAGCACGTAGCGTTCCAACCAATCGCCCGTGAAGAAGTTGGTGACGCGCCCATCGTCCTGGGGGACAAAGAACAAGGTGCGGGTGTTGCGGTCGTAGTGGTAGCGACTCAAAAAGCCGTGTTCATAGAGCAGCGTCCCAAACTGACAGACGTCGCTGATGACACGCGGCGGCGATTGAGCCAATCTGACCGCCCGAGAATGGGACTGACCGCCTATGCGTCGCTTGACCGCTTCGTAAAAGGGACGGATGTTTTGGAACCGCTCTCCCAAAAAGGTCGCCAGTTTGTCGAGCACCTCATTCAGTTCACTGGGAGGGGACTGACGAAGCACCGTCACCCTACGTTGGGCAAGCCACGTGGCGGGGTTGATACAGACCGTCGGACGCTCGGTGGGTTCGCTGGAGGAAACCGCTGATTCCTCTTCCAGTTCCCCTACTTCTTCCATCTCCTCCACGGTGCTGTCCAGCGAGACTGGAGGTTGCCCTTGTTCTCCACCCAGCAGACGAATCAGTATGCTCTGCACCTCGCCCACTTCGCGCTGCACGCGCTCCAGCCGCAGCAAAAGGTCCCGCAGCACCTCATTCGTTGACTCATGGTTCATGGTTTCTCCTCCGAGAATGCCTGTCATCGCGAGCGGGGCAAAGCCATTTCCGCCGGGGCGGAAATGTCATTGCGAGGAGCGGAGCGACGAAGCAATCCCCACCGCTGCAGTCATCCCCTCCGCAGGGCATGGCTTCGCTCCACTCGCCATGACGCTTTCCTGCGGCACTTCTGCCCCTTCCTGATCCGCTCCGCTCGCCATGACACTTTACCTGCGACGGGGTGCGCTAACGACTCAGGGGCGAGGCTCCTGCCGAGCCATGCTCGGTTCGGCGAAGTCGACGGCTCGGCAGGAACCTCGCCCTCCCAGAGCCTCGCCCTCCTCGAACCGCCGAAACGACTGACGACGAGAACGAGGACGATTTTCATTCGGCGCGACGCCCATGAATCGGTATGAATCACTTCTCTTTCACACCTCCAGTCTCTTTACTCCCATCTCTTGAATACCGCTCTGACCGCCTTGCCGCCCTCGTAGGTCACGTCGGCGCGGCACTCGTCATCAGGTTGTCCTGGCGGGTAGGCGGGCAAGCCGGTGCACGGAATCTCCTCGCCCTTCTCCGTGCGCACTTGCGCTTTGCCGTTTTTGACGGCGGTGAGGAGCGTGACCGTTTCGCGCTTCGTTCCCGTGAACGCGGGCGCAGCGGGAGGCGTGACGGGACGCGGCGGCGGGGCAGCAGGTTGAGGTGGTGGCGGCGGCGGTTGTGGAGCACGCGCGGGGGCGCGCTGCCGTTCGGCTAACTCTTCCTTACCCTCCTCTGTGTTGTAGTAGCGCATGAACCGCACCACCCAACCTAAAATCTCCACTAACTCCCAGCCGCGCTCGCCTGTTGCCGTGCGGTAGTTCTGCAAGTGCCGCCCGCACACATCCCGCAGGTCACAGTAATAGTCCAGCGTCCGCTTGCTCCGCACCAGATAATGCCCGTCGCGCGCCATCGTCTCTAACAGCGCGAAGAAGTTGGCGCCGACCCGTTCAGGATGCACTTCCGCTTGCACGCGCGCGTAGGTGACGGCTTTGTGCACCTCGTTCACATCCGTCTCGCGCTCCACTAATTCGTGGGCGACAGTCTTAGCCAGTTGCCAGTGAGCCTGAGTCATTCTCTGTTTCCCCCTCGTTTGTGTGCCTGTCATGGCGAGCGCAGTGAAGCCATTCCCTTCGCACGAGATTGCTTCGTCGCTGCGCTCCTCGCCATGCCATGAGAGCCAATCCCCGTCATGGCGAGCGGAGCGAAGCCATCCCCCCAGAGGCAATGGCGACAGCGGAGGGGATGGCTTCGCTCCGCTTGCCATGACGTTTTCTTAAAGGGGCTTGCTTTGCTCCGTTCCTCATCACACCTTTAGGTGAGCGTAGTTAATCCACTCGTTCCTCTGCATATCTCGGCTGGCACAACAACCGGCAACTCAATAGTTCCTGTCCGGGCACCGCTCCTCCCCCGGAAAGCGCAGAACTTCTCTTAGCGCGTCGTAGTTACCCCGATGCACCAATCTCATCTGGCTCACCAGGGCGCGAACATCTTCCGTTGTTGGCTCCGCGTCGAACTCCATTGCAGCGGCAGGGAAGATGCGGACGGAGGCGACTTCAATTCTGACCGAGCCGCAGCAGGCAGGTTTGCCGCCGCCGAATTTGGGAAACAGCGGGGGGTCGCCTTGACCCAACGCCACTAACAGCAAACCTAACTCGTCACGGCTTAGGTTCTCGAAGTCCACCTGCAAACCAAACTGCGAGCCCTTGGGGCAGACCTCAATCGGCACGTTGCCCCGGGCGGGGGCGCCGTCTGCCAAGCCGTGCTTGTAGAACTTGCGTCCTCTCATTCTTCGACCCGTAAAGTAGACGCGCTCGCGGGCGCGCGGGGCGAAGAGCGAGGGGATAGTAACAATTTCGGTCGCGCCTTCCAGCAAAGATGCGTCACGAAACCGCACGCGTCCCAGATAACTCATCGCGCCAAACAGGCGACAGGCGAGGCAGAGTTTCTCTTTGTCTCGACACGGGGACGCAACGCGCGGCAATGAATCAAATCGCGCCTTTGTGATGCGGGCGCACGAGGGCGGGTTGGAAATCGCTTCCGTGATGCTGCGCATTGCGCCTTTGAGCGATGAGCCGGGGATGGTCGGCTTGCCGCCGCAGCGGAAGTGCGCCTTGACTAACGACGGCTGCCGCCCTGTCAGTTCGATGTTGCCCGAGGCAATGTGAACGGGTGACAAGGCAGTGATGATGCCTTCAATCCTGCCTGATAACTGAGTGTAACGGTCATGTCCGGGCGGCTGCCGCAGGTCCGAGCGTTCGTCGGGCAGCGGCACGAAGGCGTAAGGCTTGGGCAGGGGTGGCTGCCAGCCGCCTCGTTGTTCTTCTCTTCGCATCATGCCTGCACCTCCTTCAATCCCACCAGCCGCACCCAGCGCACCGTTGCCCCTTCTTGATAGAGCCGATATGCCAGTTGCGGCGGCTTGTTGTGCGTTTTGGCGGGATAGCGCAGTGGGCGGGGGATGCGCGCTTCCCACCAGCGGTCTTTAGCCTTGTCGTAACGGGTGCCCCAGAGAAGAAAGCCGTGCTGGTCGTCGGACGATGGACGGACGACGGTGAACGGCGCGCCGTTGAGCAGTTGGAAACCGTCGGGTGGGTCGTTCTGTTCGGTCAACAGCAGCACCGCGTATTTGCCTTGCGTCTGCCGCCAGCGCAGTTCGGCGTTTTCGTTGAAGATTTGCCCCTCCGTCCATTGCGCGAGATGAGAGATGACTTCTTCGCACGTCTTCACGTCCGCGCAGTCCACGCGGCGCACGAGGGCGCACGCGGGAGGGCGACGCTCCGGCGGAGCCGATGGTTCGGCGGAAGCGTTCGGCTCGGCGGGAGCCTCGCCCTCCCGAATGTGGAAGCGTTCTTTCAGGAGGCGGGCAAGGACGTCCTGCTCCAGCGTGGCGTAGAAGACATAGCCTTTCTC
The DNA here is from genome assembly GCA_025055355.1 of Abditibacteriales bacterium. Lineage (GTDB taxonomy): Bacteria > Armatimonadota > Abditibacteriia > Abditibacteriales > JANWYM01 > JANWYM01. The sequence goes on along the minus strand of JANWYM010000306.1, from coordinate 795 downwards.
ATCGGCCATCTTCCACCACCGCCTTCCACTGCGCCACGCAGGCGCGCCCCAACGGTTGCCAGTCCGCGCCGGCGTCGTCGCGGCTCGGCGCGCGCACTTCAACGCCCAGCCATTCATCAGCGATGTAGCCGTAGTTCGGCGGCAAAGCAACTTCGTCGGAGGAGGGATAGCCATAGCCCTCGTTCTCGGCGACGAACGCGCCCACGCCGTAGAGTTTGCTCTTGTCTAACGCCTTGCCGCCCAAAAAACGCAGTTGCTCGCCGTCCAACTCGCACAGGGGGTAGCGCAGCGTTAGTTCCGTCACCTTCCCCGTGACCACACCCAAGCCACGCGATTTGGCGAAGCCGATGCGCACGCGTTCAGCGGACAGGTCGCGCAACGCGAGCGAGAGCAAACCGAGTTGCGCGAGGGTGAAGTTCTTCAGATGCAGGCTGGTCTGGAACTCGCCCGCTGTGACGGTCTCGTAGTTGAACGGTCCGACGGCGACGGAGCCAAAGACGCGGTCAATCGCCACGCCGTTGCGCTCTTCTTGGCGAACCGCATCGGGGTTCTTCGGGTAGCCGTCTTCGATGCGGAAGTGACTGGCGAGGCTGGTGTTGCCGAAGAGCTGGCAGAGGAAGCAGGATTCGTTGTGCTTGCGTGCCGAGGACCATTCTTTGCCTTCGAGTCGCCTGCCGCACGCGTTGCGCTCATTCAACGGGTCACAAGCCAGCGGTTTGCCGTTGTGTCGCTGCCGCCGTTCGTCGGAGTCGACCGTCCGTGCCAGCCGCTCGCAGTGGGCACGGAGGACGCCTT
>JANWYM010000305.1 GCA_025055355.1 Abditibacteriales bacterium | reverse complement strand
GCAGCGATGGCGTTGCACCGGCGGCTGAGGCTGGGCTATTCGGAGGAAATCTATCAACGCGGGTTAGCAGCCGACTTATCGCAGGTTATCTCTGATTTGGCAATGACAGGATTGCCCATCGGGTTGCTGATTGACTGCGGGCGACGCAGTCTGGACTTCCGCCATATCTTTCCACCTCCAGACCCCAAACCATATCGTGTGAACCACCAATGGCTTTTTGTCCCCGACCGGTTGAAGGAGGGACAAGAGCGACCAAAGTGACGCGCTGTTCACGGATGGCACGGATTGAGTTGGGTGGCTGCACCAAGTAATCCGTGTTATCCGTGCCGTCCGTGAACAGTAGCCCATGAACCGACCCAACCTCCTCCTCATCGTCATTGATACCCTCCGCGCCGACCATCTGGGCTGCTACGGCTACGCGCGCAACACCAGTCCCAACATAGACGCGCTGGCGCAGCAAGGGGTGGTGTGCGAGAACCTCTTCGCGCCGGGGATTCCGACGCAGCCGGCGTTCACGACGATTTTCACCGGGCAGCATCCCATCACCCATCAAATCGTTTCGCATGGCGGGGAGAAACAACTGGCGCCCGACGCGCCGTGGCTGCCGGAGTTGCTGCAAAAGGCGGGCTACACCACCTGCGCCGCCGACAACCTCGCGCACATCAAGCCGTGGTTCTTGCGGGGGTTTGAGTTTTACGTGGACCCCAGTTTCCGCGTGGCTACGCGCATCAACGTCGACTGCGAGACGCTCAACGCTCGCGCCCTTCCCTGGCTCAAGGCGCACGCGCACGAGCCGTTCTTCTTGTTCGTCCACTACTGGGATCCGCACACGCCCTACCTGCCCCCCGTGCGGTTGCGCGACCTGTTTTACGACGGCGACCCGTTCGACCCAACCAACACCAGTTTGCAGCCGCTCGACCATCAGCCCTTAGGCGACCTGTGGCGCTCGACCTGGTTCAAAACCCTCGCCCGCGACTATGTAAAGGTTCATCAAGTTCACGGGGCTCACGGCGTTCATGAACCGCATGAACCCATGAACCTGGAAATTACTGACGCCGCCTATATCGTCGCCATGTATGATAGCGCGATTCGCTACGTGGACGAAGCCATCGGGCAACTCCTCCACGCGCTGGAGGAAACAGGCGTCGCCGACGACACGCTCGTCGTCGTCACCGCCGATCACGGCGAGAGCCTGACCGAGCATGACATCTACTTTGAACATCACGGCTTGTATGAATGCACGGTGCGCGTCCCGCTCATCGCCCGCTGGACGAATGGCGGTTTGACCGGTGGACAGCGGGTTCAACCGTGGCTTCAGCAAAGTGACCTTGCGCCGACGATCCTCAACGCTGTGGGCGCGAAGGTCCCCGCCGAGATGGAAGGCAAAAACCTCCTCCCCCATCTTCGCCACGTTTCACGCTTCACGTTGCACGACGTCATCATCGCCGAAGAATGCACGTGGCAAGCCAAGTGGTCCATCCGCAAAGGCAACTACAAACTCATCGTTGCGCGCGGGCCCGACCTCCACAACATGCCGCCGCGCGAACTTTATGATTTGGAGAACGACCCGCAGGAACTCATCAATCTCTACGACGAGAAGCGCCACGTAGCGGAGGCTCTGGAGGTGGAGTTGGAAGCGTGGATTCAACAGCAGTTGAAGAGAACAGGGCAAACCACCGACCCGCTCCTCGCACAGGGGATTACGTTGGGCAAACGGTGGCGGGAACAGGGCGGGAAACTTTGACCGAAGGTCAGGGGTATCCTTTCCCCGTGTGCCGACGAAGGTCGGCGGGCAGGGCGAACACACCTGAATCGTCGCGTTTTTTTTCCTCTCCCCTCTCTTGCGCTCATCGAACGTCAATGGTATAATAAGCGACGTTAAATGGTGTGGTTCTGCGTTTTGCGCGCTCCAAAACCCAAAACTCAGAACCGTGAAGCATTTCCTTCCTGCTCCTTTCAGTGGAGCCTCAGGTCCAGAGGAAGGGAGGTGTATGTTTGACAGAAGAAGTCATCGTTGAGGTCGCCCCCGAAGAGACGCCCAGGGCGGTTGAAACCGTTGAGGAGGCGGCAGTCCCAGAACCGCCTGCCAAGGTCGAAGAACCGGGAGAACCCTCAGCGCCCCCGGCAGAGGAGGAGGCTGCCGTTCCGGCGATTGAGACGCTTCCCGGGCGCGACTACGAGTTGATTTACATTCTCGAGCCCACCCTCGACGAGAGGCAGGTTCAGGAGATTAACGGGCGGGTGCGCAGTGTCATTGAGAACGGTGGAGGGGCGATTGAGAACATGCGCGTCTCGGAACTGCGCCGGTTAGCCTATCCCATCAAGAAACGCAACGAAGGTCTCTACGTCGTCATCAACGCCCGCTGCGAACCGGCGCCGATACGCGAAGTGGACCGCGTGCTGAAGTTAGAAGAGCGCGTCCTGCGCCACATGATTTTACGCGTGGAGGACATATAGCCAGCGTCCCGATTCATCGAGCAATAAAGGAGGCGGCATCTATGATGAACAGGGTGATCCTCATCGGTAGGCTGACGGCTGACCCAGAACTCAAATATACAGCGAGCGGCAAAGCGGTCGCGTCATTCACGTTAGCCGTTGATCGCCGCACCAGAAATCCCCAGACCGGGGAGAGAGAGACGGATTTCATCCGCATTGTCTCGTGGGAGAAACAGGCAGAGTTCGCCGCCAATTATCTGACGAAAGGGCGGCTGACAGCCATTGAAGGGCGTTTGCAGATACGCAACTACGTGACCCAAGACGGTCAGAAGCGTTCTATCGCGGAAGTCGTCGCCAGCTCGGTGCAGGGACTCGACAAGCCGCGCGACGTTGTCGCGCCTGCCGTTGAGGAGCCCCCACCCCCGCCAGACGATGCTTACTTGGCGGGCGATTTTGACGACACTGACCCGTTTGCAGACCAGTGAAGCCTAATGCGTCAAAGACCCTGACGCATTAGGCTGCGCACATCAGCGTTATGTCCCGAGATAAAGACAAAGGGGTCAATAAATTCCGCAAGCCCAAAAAGAAGGTGTGTCAGTTCTGCACGGAAGAGAACATCATCATTGACTACAAAAACACCAGCCGCTTGCGGAAGTTTATTTCCGACCGCGGTAAGATCCTGCCGCGTCGCCACACCGGCACGTGCGCCAAACACCAGCGCAAACTGACCATCGCGATCAAGCGCGCGCGGATGGTGGCGCTGTTGCCGTTTACCAGCGATTGACCGGGAGCCCTCATCCGTAGCGAGGGCTCGCACGACCGCGCCACGTGTATGAGCGAGAGGGCGCTCTTTCGGCTCTCTCGCTTGTGGCATTTGTGGCGCTTTCCAGAATGCGTTCTCTCCTTTCCCTCGCCAACCCCACCTCCTCCTTCCATCGGCTGACGGAATGTTTGCAAGCGAAGCACGCGACCATCGCGCAGGGCGTGCCACGCGCGGCGCGGGCGTTCGTGCTCGCCGCGCTGCAACAGGCGCAACCGCACACGATGTTGGTGGTGACGCCCACGCCCGAAACCGCTGAAGAGTTGGCGGGCGATTTGGAGGCATGGCTGCTTCCCGCCGAGGAGGACAGCAAAGATGTCCCCGCGAGATTATGCTACTTGTTTCCGACGGCGGAGTGGATGGTCAGTGACGCCGCCGCCGTGGACGTGAGTGCCGTCAAGGAACGACTGGAAGTGCTGGAACGCCTCGCCGCAGTGCAGAGGTCCAGGGGTTCACGGGTTCAGGGAGTTCATGCGCCTCATGAGCCCATGCACCCCACGGACTGTGTCATTGTCGTTTGCTCGCTCGCCGCTCTCTGCCACCCCACGCTGCCCCCGGACCTGTTCCATCGGGGGCGGTTTGGACTCAAGCAGGGGGAGGCGTGCCGCCGCGAGGATTTGATAGAGGCCCTGGTGGACGCGGGCTATGAGCGCGTCCCTACTGTCGAGCGCGTCGGGCAGTTCAGCGTGCGGGGCGGTATCGTGGATGTGTTCCCGCCTTCTGCGCCCCAACCGTTTCGGGTGGAACTGTTAGGCGATGAGATTGATTCCATTCGCACTTTCGACCTGAACACACAGCGTTCCACGGCTCTGGTCGCATCGTGCCTCATCTCCCCGCCGCGTGAGGTTATTCTCACTCAAGCCGTCGTCTCCGCCGCCGTGCCGCGTCTCAAGGACGCATTGAACCTTCGCCTGAACGCCTTACGTCGTAAAGGTCTGACGGAGGAGGCAAGAAATCTCGAAGCCATCGTCGCCCGCGATGTGGAAAAGTTGCAGGCTTTGAGTTACTTCGAGGGCGTTGAACGCTACACGCCGTTTCTGTATCCACATGTTCCGCTGTTGCTTGATTACCTCCCCGAAGACGCGCTCATCGTGCTCGTCGAGCCGACGCAGTTGGAGATGCAACACCGACGTATGGTGGAGGACGTGAACCAACTCCTCGCCAGCAAAGCCGAACGCGGCGAACTCCTCCTGCCGACCTCCCCTCCACCCCTCCTTATCAAGGAGGGGAAGAAGGAGGTCACAACGACACCCCTCCCTCCCACGGAGGGACAAGGGCAGGTCCTAACGACACCCCCTCTCACCAAGGAAGGGCAGAGGGAGGTTCCAACAGCACCCCTCCTTACCAAGGAGGGGCAGAGGGAGGTTCCAACAACATCCCCTCTCACCAAGGAGGGGCAGAGGGAGGTTCCAACAACACCCCTCCTTACCAAGGAGGGGCCGGGGGAGGTTCCAACAACACCCCTCCTTACCAAGGAGGGGCCGGGGGAGGTTACCGCCCGATACCCACTCCCAACGCTCGCAGACATTGCCGCACGGTGCGCTGGCAAGACGGTGCTGATGCTCACAGCGGAACAGGGGGAGCAAGGCGCAGGGAAGATGACGCCCTTAGTGAACGTGCCGCCGACATGCTCGATATCCTTCCAGTTTCACCTCCCGCCCTCCTTCGGCGGGCGCCTCGACCCGTTCCTCGAACAAGTGCGTCACTGGCAGCGCTCGGGGCAGCGCATTGTGCTGGCGACGAATCACAGCGAGCGGCTGCGGGAGATTCTGCGCGACGGCAATGTGCCGAGTGTAACGACGCATGAGGCACATTGCGACGCGGGCGTTATTCTGTTGGCACCACGGCGGTTGAGCAGCGGTTTTCTGTTTCCTGATGCTTGCCTCATCTTGCTAACCAACACCGAGATTTTCGGCTGGATGGGGCACCACAAGCGACGGCGGCATCGGGACAGCAGCGTCGCCTTGCGTGCGATAGAAGAACTGCAAGCGGGCGATTACGTCGTCCACGTTCAGCACGGCATCGGCATCTATCGCGGCGTCGTGCGGCAGACCGTCGCGGGCGCGGAGAGCGATTACGTTCTCATTCAATACGCGGGCGCGGACCGCCTCTACGTGCCCGTGCAGCAACTGGACCGCATCCAGCGCTACGTCGGCGCGGAGGGCTACGCCCCGCCGCTCAACTCGTTAGGCGGGCGCGACTGGGAGAACACTAAGCGCAAGGTGCGGGAGGCAACGCGCGAGGTCGCCCAAGAACTGGCAAGACTTTACGCCGCCCGCGAGGAAGCCGAGGGCACAGCGTTTTCTCCCGACACGCCGTGGCAGCGCGAGATGGAGGCGGCGTTCCCCTACACGGAGACCCCGCACCAGCGGCAGGCCA
>JANWYM010000304.1 GCA_025055355.1 Abditibacteriales bacterium | reverse complement strand
CGTCCACGAGGAGGATCGTGCCGTGTTCTGTCGCTTGGCGCTCCGCCGCACTGAGGGGGCGAATGGTGGTGACGACCCCCTGAATCATCTCTGCGGCGGCGGCGTCCGTGAGCAAGTCGGGGCTGGGTGTCCCCCCCCGCAGGCGGGACAGGGCGACCACGTCGTTGATCAAGGCGAGAAACCGCTGGGCAGCGGCGCGCACTTTGTGCAGGTCGGCAAGGGCGTCTGCCGCGCCCTGCGCGGCGGCGTCTTCGAGCAACATCTCACTGTAACCGAGGATGGCGTTGAGCGGCGTGAGGAGGTCGTGGCGCAGCCGCACGCCCACACTCTCCAAGTCACCATCCAGCGCGCCGGCGTCAATTTGCTCCGGGGCGAGAATCTCGTTGACCAGCGCGAGCAGTTCTCCACCAGCGGCGTGGATCCGCCGCAGGTCGGTGAGGAGGGCGGTATGCCCCCGCTCCGGGGCGTCCTCTATCAGCATCTCGCTGTAACCGAGGATGGCATTGAGCGGCGTGCGCAGTTCGTGGCGCAGGTGCGCCAAAAAGGCGCGCTGAGCGCGCGGAGATTCCTGTGCTTCCGACCCCATAGGACATTACACCTCATCACGCCGATTGGTAGCGGTCTCTGACTGCGCCGTAACGCCTGACCGCAGGGTTCCAAACGGAACCCGCGACGGCGTCGCGGGCTACTTTAGGGTTCACGACGTGCGGTTCAGCCCCAGCAGGGCTTCCATCTTGGACAGCAGGCGCGGCAACTCCACGGGCTTGCTGTCATAGTCATCGCAGCCTGCGGCGAGGGCTTTGTCGCGCTCCCCTGCCATGGCGTGAGCGGTCAGGGCGATGATGGGAATCCCGCGCGTCTCCGAGGCGGCTTTGAGTTGCCGCGTCGCCTCCCAGCCGTCTATGACAGGCAGGTCCATGTCCATCAGAATCAGGTCGGGGGACTCCGACCGCGCCAAGGCGATCCCCTCCGCTCCATCCACCGCGAGAATCACTTGGTAGCCTCGGCGCTCCAGCCGCCGCGATAGCATATCCCGATTCATCTCGTTGTCTTCGACCAGCAGAATCTTTGGCATAACTTTACGTTCCTCCTTCGACACCAGACCCCCCCACCGAAGCCCTCACCCGCTCGCGCACCTCGCGCAACAACTCCTCGCCACTGCACGCCCCCTTCTGCAAAACCTGCTGCACGTAGCCGTTGAGGCGCGCTCGCTCCGCCGCCGTGATGTCTTTCGCTGTGATGACCACATCTGGGAGGGATTGCCACGCCGCACTTTGTCGCATCTCTTGGAGGAACTCAAAGCCGTCCATCTCCGGCATCATCAGGTCGAGCAGAATGAGGGACGGACGACACTCCTTGATACGCTCCAGGGCGACACGCCCGTTCTCGGCTTCCAGCACCGTCCAGCCTTCTTTCTCCAACGTGCGCCGCAGCAGGGCGCGCGTGGGGGCGTCGTCTTCAACCACCAACACGGGTTGCGCCCGGCGTTGGTCGCCATATTTTCTGAGAACGGCAAAGAGGCGGTCGCGGTCAATGGGCTTGCTCAGGTAGTCCGCTGCCCCCAGCGCGAAGCCGCGATTTTTGTCGTCCACAATCGTCAGCATCACCACGGGAATGCCCGCAAGGTCGGGGTCGGCTTTAAGAGCGTGCAGCACCGTCCAGCCGTCCATGTCGGGCATCATCACGTCCAGCGTAATGACGGCGGGGCGCAAGGCGCGGGCGCGCCGCAGCCCCTCCTCCCCTCCGCGCGCTCCCTCGACGTGAAAACCCTCTTTGCTCAAGAAGCGCCGCAGTAGGTCATGCACCGTGGCGTCATCATCAATGACCAGCACTGTGGACGCGCCGCCGGCGGGCGCCGCCGGCGGTCCGGTCGCCTCAACCTCTGCCTCCGCCGCTGGACGGAGGGGAACCTGAGCGGGGAGTTTGATGGTGAAGGTTGACCCTTTGCCCCACTCGCTGCGGACGGTGACGTCACCGCCCATCATCTGACAGAACCGCCGCGTGATCACCAACCCCAGCCCCGTGCCGCCATATTTGCGCGTCGTGGAGGAGTCGGCTTGTGAGAACTCTTGAAACAACTTGCTCATCTGCTCCGGCGACATGCCGATGCCGTTGTCGCTGACACTGAAGGAAATCCAATCCACTCCGTTGAGGGTTTCACGGGTCACGTCCAGTGCGATGCTGCCCCGTTCGGTGAACTTACAGGCGTTGCTCAACAGGTTGAACAGTCCCTGCCGCACCTTGGTCAGGTCGGCGCGCATGGCGCCGATGTCCTTCGGGCAGGAGACGCGCAACGTGTTCCCGTTCTTCTCCACCAGCGGGTGAATCGTCGCCACCACATCCTCAATCAGGGGCGCGATGTCAAAAGTCTCCAGATACAGTTCCATCTTCCCTGCTTCAATTTTAGACAGGTCGAGGATGTCGTTGATGAGGGCAAGCAAGTGTTTGCCGGCGCTGTGGATCTTCTGAAGGTCAGGGATGAACTCCTCCTGTCCGAGGTCGGCGGCTTCCTCTTGCAGCATCTCGCTGTAACCGATGATGGCGTTGAGGGGGGTGCGGAGTTCGTGGCTCATCTTAGCCAAGAACTCGCTCTTGGCGCGGCTGGCGGCTAACGCTTTCTCCTGCGACTCGACGAGTTGGGCGTTGACCTGTTGGAGTTCGGCGTCGCGCTGCTCCAGGTCGCGGTGGCGTTGCTCGAGGGCGCGGTGGGCTTGCTCTAACTGGGTGCGGGCGGACAGCAGGTTGGCGGTCATGTCATTGAAGGCGTGGGCGAGGTTGCCGATTTCGTCCCGCGAGGACAGAGCCATCCGATAGGTCAGGTCGCCCGCCCCGATGCGCGCCACCCCCTGCTCGAGGGCGCGCAGCCCCCGCGTCAGATAGCGCGCCAGATGGTAAGCCACGCCGGTAGCGAGGAGGGAGGACAGCCCGAACAGCACGATCGAGATGCGGTCGGTCCGCCGCGCCACTTGATAGAAGTGCGCGCGGGCTTGGTTGCCCCGCTGCTTCTCGTCTCTCTCCAACTCCGCTAACTGCCCTAATACCTTTTCGCTGAGAGGGTCGGCGCGCGTGGCGAGTTCGATGATGGCGCTCGACTGATTTCTGCCGAGGTATGTATAAAACGTCCTCCACGACGCGCTCAGTTGGCGATAAGTCGCCTCCAACGCCCTCACCCGCGCGCGCGCTGGGGCGTCTGTCAGGTCGCTGAGTTGCCGAATCTCTTGCGCCACTGTTTCCAGTTGACGTTTGAACTGGGCGATTTCCTCCGGTCGCAGGCCGCTCTTCATCGCTTCGGGGGTGACTTGATTGAGGAGCGCGATTTGCTTTTTGATGTCGCCGGTTTTCTGCTTGATGGAGGCAATCAGAATTTGGCGGTCGAGGGCGCGGTGCAACACCTCGACCGTCGCGCTGCGCCGCTGGTTGCTGCTGAAGTAAGCCAGCAGATTCAGAGCAAACAGCGCCAGAATTGCCAGAAACGACAGGAGCAAACGGCGTCCGATGGTCATAAGGCTCTAATGCAACGGATAGCCCTTCTCCCCCGGCAGGCGTCCATCCACTTTGATGACCTTCAGCCCCTTGGGAATCTGCGCGGCGTCCACAAAGCCGATGGCGCCGGGGATTTTGCTTATCAGTTCCGCTGCCATTTCATTGGAGTAGAAAATCTTCGGACCGGCGGCGGCTTCGGCGCGGAACACCTTGCCAATCCAGTATTGCCGAAACTGTGCCTCGGTCATCTGGTAAATCACTTTCAACACCACGTTGCGCTCCCGCGCCTCCGGCGCGCGCATGAGCAGGGTAACGCGCAGTTTGGTGTTCCAGAACTGGCGGTCGCCTAAGAACACCTTGCGCAACTCGGCGAGGGAGAGGTTGTCCACGGGCACGTCGGGGTGCGCGACAATCGCTACGTCCCCGCCGCCGCTCCCGGTCGCTCCTGCCCACAGGACGCTTCCACTGCTGAGGACGAGCATGAGGGCATAACCCCACACAGATAATCGGCGTTGAGGCAGCATGTCTCCCCCGAAAATAATCGTCCTCGTCCTCGGTTGTTTGCGTCGCTGATCGTCAACGTCCGACAAGGAGGACGATTTGCATACTCCTGGGCGGTCTGTTGCCTCTGAGCAACTTCTTTCTGCCGCAATGCCCCCGACCGACAAACGGGCGGGCATCGCGGTAAGGTCAAAACGCATAACTGACCTGTCCGAACAGACCGCTAAGGGGCAACAACCCGCGACGAGTGAGATGACGGTATTCCAGTTTGAGCGCCGTGAAGTCCGAAACGTCATAGCGCACGCCGATGATGGAGCCTCTCAGGTCGGGTGTGGCGGTGAACACCGGTTCGCCCGTCGGAATCCTCAGCCGCTCATAGCGGTAGTAAGGTTTGAAGCGCTTCTCCCCCCACGGCAGGCGATACGCCACTTGCAGGTAGTAGGCATGGCTGCTGGCGTTCACTCCGCCTTTCTCTTTGTGCTTGACGTGCGCGTATTCGGCGATGATTTCAGGCGTCTCCTTGAGCCATACGAGATGCCCAGCCACAATCCATTCACGGAACTCGCGCCCGCTCGCCAGGGTGATAACGTCCCGATACACGGAGCCGCCAACTTGCAGCCCGTAGGGGCGGTCGGGTTTGACGAAGAGGTTGACAAGCCACGCCAGATTGTTGTTCACGTCCCCTGCATCTCCCCCCCGGCTGACGACCGCGCCGCGCCCGTTGCCGACGCCGAGGTTGTAGTTCAAGTTCAACCCCTGCGCCGGGGTCGAACCCTCCACCAGCGCGCCGATGAAGTGCACGGGGATGAACTGCCCCCCGAAGCGCGTCATCTGGGGGCGGTCAATGGTGGTCTGCAGCCACAAGCCATGATGGAAAGTGTTGTTCCACCAGTTAATCGGCGTGTGGTAGCGCCCCAGCGAGAACTTCCACTGGTCGCTGTGGTCGAAGCGCACAATCAGGCGTTCCACCTCTGCGTTGAACCCCGTCGCGGGCGGACTGCCCGTCCCTGCATCCCCCCGCGCCGTCAGCGTGAGTTCAGAAAAGAAGTAAACCTTCGGGGCTAAAGCGGAGTTGGCGTGCAGCGTCAACTGGCCCAGATTAAACCCGCTGGGTGCGCCGCGCCGCGCCGCCGCAAAAACGGTGTCGCTGAACCCGCCAATTTTGAGGGTCGGGAACGTCGGCTGTATCTCCCCTGCCTGCACCGGGGCTGGTCGGTCATCGGGTCGTGGCTCGCCCGACGGCTTGCCGCTTGTTAGGTCAGCGCCACATTGCGTGCAGAACTTGTCGCCCGGCACCACGCCCCCCTGACACTGGAGGCAGCCCTCCTGAAGTTTCGTCCCACATTGCGCGCAGAAGCGAGCGGAAGGGCGGTTCTCATGTTGACACTTAGAACACAGCCTCCCCCCTTGCGTGACTTCTGCCTCCGGTGAAAGCCCCGCCTCCACCGCTGAACTCATCGCGGGGACGGGCATTGCCAACGACCATCCCCACACCATGAGGCACAGCCATCCGCTGAGGCGCATCTCCTCTGTCCCCCCTGTCCAGCAATTAGTTCGGACGGGATAACCCACCCAATCCTTGAAACAGATTGTATCATAGGCGGATAGATTCTGTCAATAAAAAGTTGGCAGGTTGGCACGTTAGCACGTTGGC
>JANWYM010000303.1 GCA_025055355.1 Abditibacteriales bacterium | reverse complement strand
CAGGTTGGAACGTTGGAACGTCATTAATTTGTCAACGTTCCAACCTGCCAACCTGCCAACCTGTCAACGTGCCAGCGTGCCAACGTGCTAACGTCCCCGCGAACGAGGTCGTCTACGATGCAGCCCCCTTCTCAGTCTACATTGAGCCCCGATCTGCAGAAAATGATTCGACGGCGCAGTTGGATTCGCACGATGAAGACCTGCTTGCACGGTGCGGTAGCCTCCGTCGTGGTGATGTTCGGGATTGCGCTGTGGCGGTCGCCGCACTTTGAGGTGCGGTCTGTGGTCATCACAGGGTTACGCACCCTCCCGAAAGAGCGCGTGATGTTTTACGCGCAAGATCTGATCGGCAAGCCCGCGATTTATCCGCCCAAGCGAGCCGTCTCACAGCGTATTCTAAGGATTCCAGAAGTTGAGTCCGTGCGGTTCAACCGTTTTCCGTCGCTGCACATGACCGTTCACGTCACGGAGCGGCAGCCATATTTTCTGCTGCAAACACGCCCGGTGACAGGGGAGGGTGCGTCCCCTTCTCCCCTGCCAATCGTCTCACGCATTCCGACCTTTTGGGTCGCTGATCGGCACGGCGTTCTGTTCCGCGTGGAGCATCGGCGTTTGCCCGGACTCCCGCTGGTGCAGATGACGACCGACCGCGTGTGGCGGTTGGGTGACCGCCTGGGGGCGCAGGACTTGCGCCATCTTCAGCGAGCGTTTGCGGCGGTGCAGCGCACCAAAACGCCCACGCCGGAGCGGTATTTTTACGACCGGGGGTTCCTGTCGCTGCGGCTGCCCGACCAAACGCTCGTGCGGCTGGGCAACGATGCATGGGAGCGCAAGTTGCGCCGCGTGCATCGCGCCCTCGCCTTTTTGCAAAAGACCCAACAGCGGGCGGAGTATATTGATTTCACGTCGGCGGACGTGCCGACATGGAAGGAAAGAGCAAAGAAGGTGAACTTATGAACGACTCTCTGGCCAGTTCGGAATCGGCACCCCTACCGGCACAACCGGTGCGCCAACGGCGAACCATCCGTCGCGATGTGCAACTGTCCCTGACGGTGGCGTTCTTCATCCTGAGCGGTTTGGTGGCGACGCAGGTGAAAACCCAGCGCAACATCCGCGACTCGGCGGCGCGCGCCTCGCAGATGCAGTTAGCAGAACTGGGGCACTGGAAAAAAGAAGCGGAGCGATTGAAACAAGCCAACGAGAGTTTGCAAGCGAAGTTGAACAACCTTTTAGCCGCCTCGGAACAGGAGTCCAAGCAAGCGAAGATTCTGGCAACGGAATTGGAGAAGGTCAAGATGGCGATGGGGTTGATGCCCGTCAAAGGGCGCGGTCTGCTCGTCACCCTCAACGACAACCCCAAAATGCCCAAAGACGCCCCTCCCATCGAGAAGGACCTTTACCTCGTTCACGACTGGCAAATTCTTCAGGTGGTCAACGAACTCCGCAGCGCGGGGGCGGAAGCCATCGCCGTTAATGGGCGCCGCTTGGGGGTGAACTCCTACGTGCGCTGCGTGGGGTTGGTCATCCGTGTTGACGACGTGCGCATCGGCGCCCCCTACAAAATCGAAGCCATCGGCGACCCCGAAGCCCTGCGGGGCGCGTTAGAAGCCCCCGGTGGCATCTTGGACGAATTCCGCAACAACACCTATATTCTCTCTCAAGTTACGGCGCAGGAGGCAATCCTCCTGCCCGCTATCGAGGGAACGCCAAGTTTCAAGCACGCCAAGCCGGCGGAGACAACGGACAAACAAGAAAAAGAACCATAGGCAATGGGTCGTCAACGGATTCTCGGAGCGGATGCAACGGATGACTTTCGAGGGGGACACCGACGCCATCCGCTAAGAGCCTATCCACCAACCACGTAGCGCCGACATCCCGTCGGCATTTCAGGCAGGCTGGAAGCCCGCGCTACCCGGTTTTCGGACAGGCGCTCAATCCGTTACCGCAATCCGTTGACGGTTAACCGATGTTCTTCCATGTGGCTGCCTCTGTTAGGGTTGTTAGTGGGCTTTGCGTTGTTTTACTTTGCGGGCGCGCCGCTCGCGGACCCGGTGGTCGCTAAGTATATGGCGGTTGCCATCTTAGCCGGGATTGACACCGTCATCGGCGGCATCCGCGCACACGTTGAAGACAAGTTTGACGATTGGGTGTTCATCAGCGGCTTTTTCATCAACACCCTGTTAGCGGCGGGGTTGGCATGGGTGGGCGACCAGTTGGGCGCGGATTTGGTCATCGCTGCCTATGTGGTGTTTGGCAAGCGCATCTTCGACAACCTCGCTATCTTGCGCCGCCACCTGCTCAACTACTTCCAAAAGCGCGCCCCGGCGGCGCTGGAGGAGAACGGGTTAGAGTGGTGAGACGGCGGATGGCGATGGTCAACGGTTAATGGTCAGTCAACCCCTCACCCATCAACCATTGACCATGCGTTGCGATGTCGCAGGACATCTTAGCGGGGCTGGACATCGGCACCACGAAGGTCTGCACGGTGGTCGGGCGGGCTGAGGGAGAGGGACGCCTGCGCGTCGAGGGAGTGGGCGTAGCGGCGTGTCACGGGCTCCAGAAGAGCATCGTGGTGGACGTGGAGGAGACCGTGCGGGCCGTGCGGCAGAGCGTAGAGGAGGCGCAACACATGGCGCGCGCGGAGATTCGGGCGGTCTGCGTGGGCGTCACTGGGGAGCATATCCGATGCATGAACAAGCACGGTACGGTCACCGTCCCCAGCGGACGCATCTCGGAAGAGGATGTAGCGCGGGTGATGGCGTCCACCGCCGTCGAACTGCCCCCCGGGCGCGTGCTGATTGGTGAGCCGATCCCACGCGGGTTTGCCGTGGACGGACAAAGCGGGGTGCGCCGACCGGTGGGCATGGTGGGGACGCGGTTGGAGGTCGAAACCCACATCGTCACCGGCACGGCGAGTTTCATTGCCAACGTGGTGCAGTGTGTCGAGCAAGCGGGGCTGGAGGTGGCGCATCTGGTGCTCGGACCTATCGCCACCGGCGAACTCATCGCCACCCAAGCGGAAAAAGACTTAGGGGTCGTGTTGATTGACATCGGCGGGGGCACCACCGACGTCGCCGTGTTCGTGGACGGGAGCATCGCCTTCAGCGCCGCCGTGCCGGTGGCGGGCAACCACGTCACTCGCGACATCTCCATCGGACTGCGCACGCCGTCGGAGTCCGCCGAACGGTTGAAGAGAGAGCGGGGCGCGGCGATGAAGCGGTTCATTGCAGCGGATGAGACGATTGAAGTAGTCAGCGCGGGGACGGGCGAGCGCCTGCGGCTGCCCCGCCAGGTTCTGGGCGAAATTATCGAAGCCCGTATGGTGGAACTGTTCTCGCTGGTGCGTGCGAAAATCGAGGAGTCCAACCTTTACAACCGCCTCGCCATCGGCGCGATTCTCACCGGCGGCGGCTCGCTGTTGACAGGCACGGTGGAATGTGCGCAAGAGGTGCTGGAACTGCCCACGCGGCTGGGGCGTCCCTCCGGTCTCAACGACTGGACTAACAAGGTGGACAGCCCCATGTTCTCTACGGGTGTCGGACTGCTCTACTACGCCGCCCACCGCCCGCGACGTTCCAACCATACGCCGCCGCGCCCGCCGAATTTTACCGCGCGCCTCCGTTCGTTTTTCCGACGCCTTTCAGGGGGAAATGAGGTAAAAGTGAAGCGGGAGGCGTGAAATGTAACGCGTAATGCGTGAACCAGCCGTCACGTATCATGCCTTACGTTTCACCCCTTCGGAAGTCAGCAGCATGGTGATCGGTGTTCCCAAAGAGATCAAAGACGGCGAGTTTCGTGTGGCGATGACGCCGGCGGGCGTGAAGACGCTCACCCGCGCCGGGCATCAGGTGCTGGTCGAACAAGGCGCGGGGTGGGGCAGCGCGATCCCGGACAGCGAGTATGAAAGCGCCGGGGCGATGTTGGTGGACACCGCCGAAGAAGTCTGGGGGCGGGCGGAACTGGTCGTGAAGGTCAAAGAGCCGCTGCCGACGGAGTATCGTCGGCTGCGGCGCGGGCAAATGCTCTTCACTTATTTGCACCTCGCCTCCTCGCTGGAGTTGACGCGCGCCCTGCAGAGCAGCGGGATCACCGCCATCGCCTACGAAACCGTGCAGACCGAGCGCGGCACGCTGCCGCTGCTGGTGCCGATGAGCGAGATCGCCGGGAAGATGGCGGTGCAAGCCGCGATGCAATACCTTGAACGCAAGCACGGCGGACGCGGGATCCTGCTGGGGGGGGTGCCGGGTGTCCCGCCCGCCGAAGTCGTCATCATCGGCTGCGGCGTCGTCGGGCTCAACGCCGCCAAGGTCGCCGTCGGCTTGAACGCGCACGTGACCATCCTCGACATTGACCACGACCGCCTCAAATATCTGGACGACATCCTGCGCGGCAGCGGGTTTACGGTCTACGCCAACGAATACACCATCGAACGCGCTGCCCTCTACGCCGACGTCCTCATCGGCGCGGTGCTCGTCCCCGGCGCGGAGGCACCTAAACTGGTCTCAGAGGAAATTGTCAAGCAGATGAAGCCCGGCTCCGTCGTCCTCGACGTCTCGGTGGATCAAGGCGGCTGCATTGAGACAACGCACCCGACCAGTCACTCCGACCCGATCTATATACTGCACGACGTCATTCACTACGCGGTTCCCAACATGCCCGGCGCCGTGCCGCGCACCTCCACCTACGCGCTCACTAACGCCACCATGCCCTACATCCTGGCTATCGCCAATCACGGACTCAAAGCCGCCGCGGAAGCCGATGTGGCGTTGCGGCGCGGCATCAACATCGCCAACGGTGAAATCACGCATCCTGCCGTGGCGGCGGTGTTTCACGCCAAAAGCGTAGACCCGCTGAAGGTGATCTTTTAGCGCCTCCCCGAAGCGGGTGGTGCGCCCAGTCGGCGCCGTTGCTGACACCGATGAGGGCAATCGCGTCACTCCTGCTATTCCAACCTCAAATCCACCTTATCGCACTCCTCGATGAACGCCGTCATCAGGTTCACCGATGCCTGCACGTCTTCCTTGTGAACCATCTCCATCGAGGTATGCACGTAGCGCGTCGGTGTGGAAAGCGTAATGACAGGCACGCCGGCGCGGATGCGCTGCATCGCCCCGGCGTCGGTGCCGCCGCGCGGGAGGATTTCCATCTGATACTTGATGCCGCGTTGCTCCGCCAAGTGCTTGAAGAAGGTGACGAGTTTGGGATGGGAGATGTGGGAGGAATCCATGATTTTAATAGCGGTGCCTGCGCCCAGTTGGGTGACGCGCTCGTAGTCGGGGACGCCGGGGATGTCGGCAGCGATGGTGATGTCAATGGCAACGCCGATATCGGGTTCAATCCCGAACGCGCTGGTGGTCGCGCCGCGCAAGCCGATTTCTTCCTGCGTCGTGGCGACAGCGTAAGTTGTGAACGGGAAGTCCCTCGCCGCCTGCATCGCCTTGATCATGACGTAAAGCGCGAGGCGGTTGTCCATCGCCTTGCAGGAGAGGCAGTCGCCGACCTCCACGAACTCGCGCTGGATGTTGACCGGCGCGCCGATTTCGATGCGCTCTTTCACGCGCTCGACAGGCAAGCCGAGGTCCACGAAAAAGTCGCTGACCGTCGGCTGTTTTTTCCGCTCTTCTTCTGTGAGGAGGTGGGGCGGCTT
>JANWYM010000302.1 GCA_025055355.1 Abditibacteriales bacterium | reverse complement strand
GCACAAAGCGGCTCACAGGGGATGACAAGACGAAATCCCAAATCCCAAATCTCAAATCTCAAACCCCAGAACCCAGAACCCAAAACCCAAAACCATCTCCCGATACTCCGCCACCGCCGCCGAACTTCGGCAACCCGCCGATGCCGAGTGACCCAAGACGTCCCACGCCAGACGCCCCACGCCAGACGCCTCAAGAACTCGCGCAGCAGCAGGGCAACATCGCCGAGCAAACCGAAGGGCTGACCGACGACTTGCGCTGGCTGATGAAGGCGATTCCGCAACTGAAGTTGTCCTCGCCCAGCGTGGCGCGGGAGGCGGCGCAGCCGATGAAGGAAGCGATGGGGAAGTTGCAGAAGAACCAGCCACAAGAGGCGTTGCCGAAGGAGCAGCAAGGCAAATCGGCATTGGAGAAAATCGCCCAAGCGCTGCGTGACGCTTTCTCGCGGCAACAGGGGGGCGGCAGTCAACAGACAGGACAGGGGCAGCAGCAGGCGCTGAACCTCGCCGCCCTGCAGGAAGGCATCAACGAGCGCACGAAGCAACTGCATCAAACGCAACAACGCCGCCAACTGTCGCCGTCGGAGAAACTGGAGCTCGAGCAGATGGCGCGGCAGGAGGAGTTCATTCGGCAGGCGATCACGCAGGCGCGAAACATGTTCGGCGGGGCGTGGTCGCCCGACACGCGCGCCATCGTGGACCAGGCGCGGAAAGACCTGCGCGACGTAGCCGCCGCCCTGCCGCAGCAGCAGACGGGCAAGGCGACGCAGGACAAACAGCGCGAGATTTTAGCCGCCCTGCTGCGCATTGGGAACGAAATGTCCGGGCAGCAAAGCGGCGGAGGGCAGCAGCCGCAGGACGGCTTGCCTATCACCTTCGGCGGGATGCAGCCCACGCAGCCGCAGCCCGTGCCATCGCAGCCGAACAGCATGGACGGGCGCTTGACCGAACACGGTCCGGCGATGAAGTTCATCCCCGAAACGCTTAAGGGGAATCGTGGTCTTGCGCCGGGCAGCGACGCGGCGATGCGTCAACCCTCGACAGTCAACAAGCCGACGAAGCGCGGTGTTGAGGGGCGCGCGTTGCCACAATATGAAAAGGCGACGGGGGATTATTTTAAGAAGATCGGGAAGTGAGCGATGCACCTGTTGTGCCTTGAGCGGGTTCGAAGTCGGAAGCCCTGGGTGCCTTTCGTCGGTTGGTGAGCGCGCCCGTCACCACCGCGCAAGGCTTGCCATGGGAGGCAGATTTGGGCGATTACATTCGGATCGGTGAGCGGCTATGAGTGAAGTCAAGAAAGTCGTTGTCAATTACCCGCCCGGGTTAGATACCCTCTCCATCTGGTTTCAGCCGCGTCGCGAGTCGAAGTTAGAGCCCATCACGTTGGATTTCTTCAAGTATGTGCCGCTGGATGACCCCAACGACGTAGCGGGTTTTGAATGGCTGGATTCCTCGCAGTTCATTGACGAGGGAAACGTGGATTTGCCCATTCCTGAACCCGACTTACGGTTTGACGTGGGGGACGAGGAGGCTCAAGGGCTCACGCTGACCGAGTTGGCGCAATGGGCGTATCAGCAATGCGTGGCGGCAAAGGTTGCAGTTCCGGCGGAGGGCGCGTCAGAAAACAGATGGCACCTTTAGAGGTCAAAAGTGACGTAGCGACTGACACCATTTTCCTCTCGCCTGATGAAAATGCCTGTCATTGCGAGGAGCGCAGCGACGAAGCAATCCCCTTCGCAGGAGATGGCTTCGCTC
Source organism: Abditibacteriales bacterium (assembly GCA_025055355.1). GTDB lineage: Bacteria > Armatimonadota > Abditibacteriia > Abditibacteriales > JANWYM01 > JANWYM01. The sequence continues at coordinate 3,918 of JANWYM010000302.1, read as the reverse complement.
CGCTCGCCATGACGGGCATTTTCGAAGGAGAGAGCAAAACGTAAAGGTTTAGAGTGGGAAAGCGATGAGACGATTCAGGTTATGTTGGGTCATTGCTTTGGGAGTTGTGCTGTTTGCCTACCGCACCACTCCCCAGGAAATCGTCGGCACGAACGTCACGCCGACGCAGTTCGAGAAGGCGGGTCCGCCGCCGCGCAACACGCTCGTTATCGGGCGATTGCGCGTCAAGGGCAGCGATTTCCGCGTGGACCCGATGGCGGACTTCAACCTGATGCAGGCGGTGAAGGAGCGGACGAACATCCCCGTGCGGCTGTCGCGCACGACCATCACGCTGGACGACGACAGCGTGTTCCGCTACCCGTTCCTGTTCTGGTCGTCGGAGAACTTCGTCAACGTCTTCACGGAGGAGGAACGGCAGAAGTTGCGCCGCTACCTGAGGCATGGCGGGTTCATGTTCATTGACGACTGCGGAGCGAAGTTGACGCTGCGCCCCAGCATTCGCGGCGAAATCAACAAAATCTTCCCTGAGCATCCGCTGCAAAAAATCCCGCTTGACCATCCGCTCTATCACTGCTACTATGACATCCCCGCCCTCGAACTATCCGGCACCATGCGCCAGCCCTACCATGAGGGCATTTTCATTGACGGGCGGTTGGTTTTAGTTTACACGGTGAACGCCGAGGGGTGAGCGTGGCAGACGTGGCGTTGGCAGGGGCCAACCTGTGCGTGCCGTCCCCCCGGACCGCAGTATGCGTTTGAGTTTGGGGCGAACCTCGTCGTGTATGCGATGACGCATTGAGGGATAGTGGGTAGCATAGGAGAAAGAGTCAATATGCCTCGTAAAGACGTTTTACACGACGTCGTCAAGCGGGCTTTGGTCAAAGACGGTTGGAGCATTACCCACGATCCGCTTCGTGTCGAGTTCGGCGGGCTGGAGTTTTACGTTGACCTGGGAGCGGAGGAGTTGCTGGGCGCTCAAAAGGACGATCGGAAGATTGCGGTGGAGGTAAAAAGTTTTATCGCCGCCTCGACCCTTAGTGAGTTTCACACGGCGGTGGGGCAGTTTGTCAACTATCGGCTGGTGCTGACAGAAACCGAGCCTGAACGAACGCTCTATCTGGCGGTGCCGGAGGTCATTTACACCAGCCTGTTCGACACCACTTTTGGGCGATTAGCGATGCAAGCGCATCAACTCAAGGTCATGGTTTTCGATGAACAGCAGGAGGTGATTGTGCAATGGATCGAGTAGACACTTACCGAGAAATCATCAGACAGGTTCTCGAAGAATATGCCCAATATCCTCCCGCGTATGGGCAAATGGAGATGGAGACTATCTTTGACACAGAGCGAGACCACTATGAGTTAGTTGCTCTGGGTTGGCAGGGCAAGCGGCGCGTTCATGCGTGCTTGATTCACATTGACATTCGGGGAGATAAGGTATGGCTTCAGCATGACAGCACCGATGCCGAAATTGCGAAGGCATTGGTTGAGAAGGGGATCCCGCAAGAGGACATCGTGTTGGGTTTTCACCCGGAGCACTGGCGTCAGTACACGGGCTTTGCCGTCAAGTAGGTCGAAGACTACGCGCAGACGCTTCGCGCCCGCCGCGACCAGTGGTTAGCCGCCCTGACAGCAGGGGCAGAAGCTGCTGGTTCATAGAGGAGAGCAGCAGGGTGACGCGGTGGCGGTTTCAGGAGTCGCTCGCGCAGCACGGCATACGCATCACCGTCGAAGCGCGTCCAGCCAAGGAATTGGATGGGGCAGTCGAACGTATGCTGAGACGGCGCGAATCATTCTACAGATCTCTGCCAAGTAGGTAAGAAAGGGCTCGGGAAGGAGTTTGCATGGCTGTTCTACGACCGGCGACCACTGACATTGATTTACAAACCGCCGCGCAGTTTGGCGAGGCGGTGAGGCGGATTCACGACGAGATTCGGCAGGTCATCGTCGGGCAGGAGGAAGTGGTGGACGAACTGCTGACCGCGCTGTTTGCGCGGGGGCACTGTTTGCTGGTCGGCGTGCCGGGCTTGGCGAAGACGCTGCTGGTGAACAGTGTGGCGCGCGTGCTGGATCTGTCGTTCAAGCGGATTCAGTTCACGCCTGACCTGATGCCGTCGGACATCATCGGCACGGACATCATTCAGGAAGACCCCGACACCGGCCGGCGGCGGTTCGTGTTCGTCAAAGGCCCGGTGTTTGCCAACATCGTGCTGTCGGACGAAATCAACCGCGCCCCGCCCAAAACGCAGTCCGCGCTGTTGGAGGCGATGCAGGAATACAAGGTCACCGCCAGCGGGACAGACTATCGCCTGCCGCTGCCGTTCTTCGTGCTGGCGACGCAGAACCCCATTGAGCAGGAGGGCACGTATCCTTTGCCCGAAGCGCAACTCGACCGCTTCATGTTCAACATCCTCGTGGACTATCCATCCCAGCAGGAGGAGAAGGACATCGTGAAATTGACCACCTCCGCTTACGCACCGGAGTTGCGCAAGGTGATGAGCGCGGAGGAAATCATGCGACTGCAAGACCTCGTGCGCCGCGTGCCTGCCCCCGACCACGTGGTGGATTACGCCGTGGCGCTGACGCGCGCTACGCGTCCGAAAGAAAGCACCGCCCCGGATTTCATCAAAGAATACGTCACCTGGGGCGCAGGTCCGCGCGCCGCGCAGTTTCTCATCATCGGTGGCAAAGCGCGGGCTCTGATGCGGGGGAGGTATTTCGTCTCCTGCAAGGACGTGCAAAGCGTTGCGCTGCCGGTGTTCCGCCATCGCCTCGTTCTCAACTTCGCGGCGGAGGCGGAGGGGATTCAACCGGATGACATTGTGCGGCGGCTGCTGCAAGCGGTGCCGACGCCGGCGGAATGATAGATGCATGGACGTCTTCACCCTCCGCGACATCGTGGGCGCGCGGCATTTTCCCGACCGTCCATGCGATGGACCCCTCGTTATCATATTTGGGAGTAGCCGATGAAACTTCTCATCAACTACCAACCTACCGACGAACATCTCGCGCAAATCAAAGCCGTTGCCGATAAGGTCAACGTTGTTGTTGAACCCGACCGCTCTCAGCCTGAATCCATCGCCGACGCGGACATCCTCTTTGGCTGGATTGATCCTGAACTGTTCCGCCACGCCAAGCAACTCAAGTGGATTCAAACCATCAGCACGGGCGTGGACAACATCCTGTTTCCCGACCTGGTTGCGTCCGACGTGATACTGACCAGCACGAAGGGCATCGTAGGGACGCACCTTGCCGACCATGCCTTTGCGCTGCTGCTGGCGGTGACGCGCGGCATCGTCGGCGCGGCGCGGGCGAAGGCGTGGAAATGGCAGTTTGACCGCACAGACATTTTGGAGCTGGACGGGATGACGATGGGGATTTTAGGGATGGGTGGCGCGGGGCGCGAGGTGGCGAAGCGAGCGAAGGCGTTCGGGATGCACGTCATCGCGGTTGACCCCGAGGACATCCCCCAGCCCGATTGCGTGGACGAACTCTGGAAGCCATCGCGTTTTTACGAGATGCTGGGGCGGTCCGACGTGGTGACGATTTGCGCCCCGCTGACGCCGCAGACGCAGGGATTGTTCAACCGCGAAGCGTTTCAGCGCCTGAAGCAAGGCGCGATTCTGGTCAACGTCTCGCGCGGCGCCATCGTGGACGGTGACGCGCTGACCGAGGCTTTGCAATCCGGCAAACTGCACGGGGCGGGGCTGGACGTGACGTGGGAAGAACCTTTGCCCGACACACATCCGCTCTGGCAGATGGACAACGTCATCATCACCCCGCATATCGCCGTCCTGTCGCAGAAGCGCATGGACCGCGTGGTGGGATTGTTCTGCGAGAACCTGCGCCGCTACATTAACGGCGAGCCGCTGATGAGCGTGATTGATAAGCGGAAGGGTTACTGATCAGAACCGATCC
>JANWYM010000301.1 GCA_025055355.1 Abditibacteriales bacterium | reverse complement strand
AGCCTGTCGCGCCGCGACGGATTCCGCGACGGCGGCGCGGGCTACTTTTCCAGAGGGGCAAAAAGGCAAAGCGCAAAAGTTTTGCCCCGACTCTATCGCGTCTCTACCTCATACCACAACGTCTTCCACTGCGCCCCGATGGTGATAAGGGCTTTGCCGTCCGGGGTCGCTTGCACAGGCACGGGCGTTCGACGCTGTCCGCGCTCGTCCAGCGCCCACGCTTGCACGCGCGCGGCGGAGAGCGGAAGTGTGATGCGGGCGGAAACCCCCTCGACCAACGATGGCGGACTGCCCCAGTTGCGTCCGACGCTGTTTCTCTCCGCGCTCTTCCAGCCCATGTTGGTGTTTTCGGCGTAGCCCGTCGCCGTGATGAGCAAACGCGAATTGCCAGCCGTCATATCGCCTTCCATCGCGGTCACGCTGACGGTGCACCAGCCGTCCTGCAAGGTCGCCCCGGGTTCGATGATGACACCGCTCAAATCGAACCGCTTGCCACCGCCGTAGCCGATGACGGCTTTGCTCTTGGGCGTGTTGACGGTGATGACACCGCGCCCTTTGTGGCTCAAGTCCCATACGAGTTCACCCGTGTCCGCCACGTAGCGCGGGCTGTCCATCGGCGCGACGGGGCGTGCCTGAGCCGTTTGTGCCGCGCTCCCCGTCGCAAGAGCAACGCGGTGCCTCAAGGCGGTAACGCCCGGCACGCCGACGCTGCCCGCGTGCACCAGTTGCCACGCGGAACTTCGGCGCAGCGCGTCCACCTCGGTCTCTTGGTTCAGCGGGACGACGACTTGCTGCTGCGCCGGCTTCACGTCACCGCGCACGAACATAGCGACGGCGACGGGGAGGGTCACCATTTTCGTCGGGTGCTGGTCAATGTCGAAGAAGTTGGGAATGCGCCGCGCGTCCCAGTCGTCGCTGCGATGGCAGTAGGAGAACGCGTAAATCGCGTCCCAGTCTTGCAAGGCGCCGTAGGCGGCGAGCAGTAGGAAGCCTTCACTGCCGAAGGTGTTCGGGGCAGGGTGGTTGTATTCGGTGACGTTATGCGGCTTGCCGACGACGCGCCGCAGCGCAAGCCCGGGCAGCGTGCCACCCGCTTCGTTGACCATCGTGCGGTTGTAGACAATCCAGTCTTCGGGGTCCCACGGGCGACTGGGGAAGTGCGGGTGCTGCCAGTAGGCGTGCGTGTCAATCGCGTCCAACTTCGCCTGTAGGTTGGGCGTGCTGCAGCCGACAATCGTGCCGAACACCACGCTGCCGACTTTCAAGTCGTCCTTCAAGGTGCGATACATCGCTTGCCAGTAGTTGTCCTCCGTCTCCCACAGGAAGCGCAGCCAGTCGCGTTGTGCTTCCGCTGTGCGCTCGCCGGAGCGTGAACGCTGGAACAACGACACGGAGCCGTTTTCGATGCGCTCGCTGGCGTCCAATCCCACCACGCCCCCCGGTCGGAACGACACGCCTGCCAGCCACACGCTCGCCGTCTGCTGCGCAAGGTCGCTGAAGTTCACGCGGGCGTTATCATCGCTCTGATTGAGGTTGAAGACGAAGCGGAACGGCTTCCACTCCGTCGTGAGAGTGATGGACGCGCTGAAGCCCAACTGCTGCCACGGCTCGTGCGCTTGCCCGACGTTGACGCTGATGTTCAGCGGCTTGTCCGCCTTCGCCCAGAAGGTCAAGGTGTAAGGACGCTCTGCTTGCACCTTCAACCCCGGTTGATTGAACTGCACATGCCACGCTTGTGAACTCGTTTGCGTGACGACGATGCGCGCCGATTTCGTCCCGCGCAGCGAAGGCGGCACGTCCTCGCTGAACGTCACCGTTACTTTCGCCCGTTCGTGCTGCTCCAACGTCCAGCGTTCCGTCCCGCGTGCGAAGTCGTTGTTGACCAGCAGCTCCGCGCCGAGGGCTTCTTGCCGCACGCCCCACGCCTGCCGCAGTTTGTCCGTCGTGCCGTAGCGCCGGCGCAGCCAAGCGTTCCACTGCTGCTGCAAATCGCTGAGGAAAACCCTTGGCAAAGTGTCCACGTCGTTGCCCAACCAGGCGTGAATCAGACCGTTCTCGTTGTTGATTTCCACGAATGCGACGGCGGGGTCTTCGGCATAAGTCAAACCCGTGTAAGGGTTGCGGTGCGTCAGCAGTTTGCGCGCATATTCCTTTTGCAGTTCCAGCGCGGGCGCGTAGAAGAACCCGACGATGTGCCGCTCTTTCCAGCCGATGCTCTCAATCTCTGCGGGGAGTCCATCGGCGGCGTTGAAGGGGCGCGAGACGAGCAGGTTCAAGTTGACGTAGATCCCGTTGCGCTTAAGTTGCGCGATGAAGTAGTCCAAGCGGTCGAGCGCCTCGGGGTCGAAGTCGCGCGTGTGCGCCACGTTGCGGGCGCGAATCCCGCTGGGGAACGTCTGCATGTCCAGGTGGTGAAAGCGCACCACGTTGATGCCGAACTTCGCCATCCGCGCCGCGATTTTCTCCGCGTGCTCTTTACGGGGAAACGCGCCGCCGAAGCAGACGTTCACACCGAAAAACCGCATGCGCTGATTGCCCACGTAATAATGTCCATCCGCCCCGGCGCGCACACGCCCGAACTTGCCCGCGGGCTTGTGCAGCCACGCGCTGAGGTTCGTCACGCCCGGCGCGGCATCGTCCCACGGCAGGACGAAGGGAAAAAGGGGCGATGATTGAGCCATGCTGCACCTCAGGCTCCACACTATCCCAAGCGCTATCAGAACAACAAAGATAACTGACCAATGGCGCATCAATCTATCTCCCTCTCAATGCTCTTGCGACCCGCTGAGGAGGCGGATGCACGCGGATTCTCTTTCCCCTCCCCCAGCCCCTCCCCCAAGGGGAGGGGCGTTCCTTCGGCGTTGCCGCGTCATGTCCGTGACGCCCCTTGGGGGCGGGAGAAGATCACGAGGGCAACCGCGTCACTCCTGACTCATTCCCATTCCTTCAACAGGTAGACCAGCAGGCGCACGCCCCAGCCGGTGGGTCCTTTGACATGAAGCGGCGTTTCGTCGCCCCAAGCGGTGCCGGCGATGTCGAGGTGCGCCCAAGGAATACCTTCGCCGACGAAGTGACTGATGAACGCCGCGCCGGCGATCGCGCCTGCCGCGCGGTTTTTGCCGATGTTCTTCACGTCGGCGAGTTGTCCTTTGACATGCTCCTTGTATTCATCCCACAGCGGTAGTTCCCACACCTTGTCGCCCGACGCTTCGGCAGCGGCGCGGATCTTGTTCATCAGGTTCGCGTCGTTGCCCATCATGCCCGCGCACTCGTGACCGAGCGCCGTGACGACAGCGCCAGTCAGCGTGGCGAGGTCAACGATGGCTTGCGGTTTTTGCTCGCTGATGACGGCGATGGCGTCCGCCAGAATCAGCCGCCCCTCCGCATCGGTGTTGAGGACCTCAATCGTCTTGCCGCTGTAAGACCGCACGATGTCGCCCGGTCTTTGCGCCGTTCCGCTCGGCATGTTCTCGACGGCAGCTACGACGCCCAACACGCGCTGCGGTAGTTGCAATCGCGCCACTGCACCCATCGCCGCGATGACCGCCCCCGCACCGCTCATGTCCATTTTCATCGCGTCCATACCCTCGCTCGGTTTGAGCGAGATGCCCCCTGAATCGAAGGTGACGCCTTTGCCGACGAACGCAATCGGCGGCGTGGAGGCGTCGCTCCCCACGTGTTCCAGCATGATCAATCGCGGCGGGTTCGCGCTGCCCTGCGCCACGCCCAGCAGAGCGTTCAACCCGCGCTGACGCATTTCGTTTTCATCCCAAATTGTGCAGCGCAAGCCGACTTCCTGCGCGAGCCGCTGCGCCTCCTCGGCGAGGCGCACGGGCGTCAACTCGTTGCCGGGCAGGTTCGCTAAGTCGCGGGCGTGGCACGCGGCTTCCGCCACAATGCGCCCGAACGTCGCCCCGCGCTGCAAGGCGTCCACGTCCTCCGCTTTGCCCGTTACCAGGGTCAGGCGTTCTACATCAACGGCTTGCTGCTTTTTGGTTTCCTCATCCGTTTTGTAGCGCAGAAAACGGTAGAGGCTCAACACCGCCCCCTCCGCGAGGGCAGCGCCCATCATTTCTGCTGACAGAGCGTCCGCCGCGTCAGGCACGAGGAAATCAAACCTCGTGCGGCGCAAATCGCGCACCTTGCGCGCCGCATGCGCCGCCGCTTGGCGCAGGGCATCGGCGTTACATCGATCGCGTTTGCCCAACCCCACGAGAACCGCCCGCTGCGCGGCAAACTCCTCGTGCGGATACAGCACCACCGTCTGCCCTCTCTTGCCCTCAAACTCGCCGCTGGCGAACATGTCGCTAATGAGACCTCTCAGCGCGTTGTCCAGCAACCCTGCTTGACTCTTCTGAACGTCCTCCCCTTCAAACATCCCCACCGCAATGACGGCGGACCCTTCGTAGATCGAACCGTGCCGAACGTCAATCTGCATATTCCAACCCAGGTGGTTAGGTGGTTGGACAGTTGAGAGGTTCTTTAGGGCGCCAACCCCCCAACCACCTAACCGCCCGTCTTTCTCACGTCTTTGATTTTCAGCTGCAGGCTTCGCACCCCGCCCCAATCGTTGAACTCGGCAGTGAAGCAGAGGTCAATGACCTGTCCCTTCTCCAGCCCATCGGCGCGGTCGGCGCGCCGCCACCAAACGGCGTCGAACACTCTGCCGCCGCTGCGAACCTTCAGTTTGAGGTGCTGCTGGTCGCTGCCCATGACGAACTTGTCCATAACCTCAGCGCGACGCAGGCACAGCGTCGGCTCGGGGTTGCCGCTGCCGAACGGCGCCAGCTGTTGCAGTTCTTCGACGAGGCGCGGCGTGAGGTCGCTGCCGCTGACCTCACAGTCAATTGTCACGCGGCGGCGCAAGTCGTCGGCAGACAGCCATTCACCCGCGACCTGGCAGAACGCCTCGCGGAACGCGGGGAACTTCTCCACCTTTACGGCAAGCCCAGCCGCGAGCCGATGTCCGCCGCACCTCTCCAGGTGCGGAGCACAACGCCGCAAGGCGTCCAGCAGATGAAACGCTTCAATGCTGCGCCCGGAGCCTTTGCCCATCTCGCCCTCGAAAGCGATGAGCAAAGTCGGGCGATAGAAACGCTCGACCATCCGCGAGGCGACCAAGCCGACGAGTCCGCGATGCCAGCGGGCTGAACCCAACACCAGCGCGGGCGGGAGCGCGCCCCCTGCTTCCACCATGTCCACCGCTTCCTCGAAGATGCGCTGCTCTTCCTCCTGCCGGTCGCGGTTATGTTGATTGAGTTGCTGGGCAAGTTGCTGCGCCTCCTGTTCGTCGGTGGTCAGCAGCAACTGCGCTGCCTTGCGGGCGGTGTCCATGCGCCCGGCGGCGTTGAGGCGCGGACCGAGAACAAAACCGATGTGATACGCCGTGATGGGCTTGCCGAGCAAAGCATTGGTGGAGAGCAGCGCGCGCAAGCCGAGTTTCTTCGTCTGCGGGATGAGTCGCAGACCCTCGCGCACGATGAGACGGTTTTCGCCCACGAGCGGCATCACGTCCGCCACCGTTCCCAGCGCGACCAAGTCCAGAAACGCTCTCTGCAAACTGGATTCGTGCTGCGGGCTGAACGTGCGCATGTAAGCCGTCGCCAATTTGAACGCAACACCGACGCCCGCCAAATCGGCGAACGGATAAGAGGTGTCGTGCCGCTTGGGGTTGATGACG
>JANWYM010000300.1 GCA_025055355.1 Abditibacteriales bacterium | reverse complement strand
GGCAGGTTGAAACGTTGAACCTGCCAACCTGCTAACGTGCCAACGTGCTAACGTGCCAACGTGCCAACGTGCTAACGTGCTAACGTGCCAACGTGCCAACGTGCCAACCTGCTAACGTGCTAACGTGCTAACGTGCCAACGTGCCAACCCTCACCCCTGAAACTTCCGCTCCCCCATGCCCAGCAACTCCAACGTCTCGTTCAGCCAGTTGACGACCTGACGGTACTTCTGTAAGTCCTGCTCGGTGAACGCGAGGTTCAACAGATTGCGACAGATGTAGGCGATGACTTCAGGTGTGAAGTCGTCGGGGTTGTATTGAATAACCTCAGTGACATCTGCCTCATCACGACGACGCTTGCCAGGATCGCGGCGGTCGGGAATCGCCAGCAACTTCAGCAGCGCCAAATCGCGCGGCTTGACGACGCGGGTGGGCACCCCCTCCACCACCGTCTCCTCGGCGTCCATCAACGCTTGCCGTTTGAAGCGCAGGTTGGCTGCCATGAAGTCCACCTTGGTCTCCGCGATTTGGATGGACTGAAAATCTGGCACGCCGCCCAAGTAATGTTCCGAGAACAGCCTCCGCACGCGCCCGGCGTCCTCAACCAAAATCAGAATGTCCACGTCCAGGGTCGTGCGCGCGATGCCGTGCTGCGCCACCGCCAACCCGCCGATGAGTGCATGGCGGATGTTGTTCTCGTTGAGCGTCTGCAACACGTGCTTGACGGTTTCCACGTCCATGAGTTTCCTTCCCATAAAGACGCGCCCGTAGTCCTGCGACAACGCGAGACTGGTTTCAATCCCGGTGCGTCCGGGAAGCCGCATCTCCTGGCGATACTGTTGAGAGACTGGCATGATGTCACCTCAAAACAACTCCACCAACTGCGCGACCAACAGAATCTCCAATTGCCGAAAGCGGCGCTTCAGTTTCTCTTTGTAAGGGCGCATGAAGGCATCGGCGGCGTTGATGTCCAGCGAATAGATGACGTAAGTGGCGATGCGGTCTTCATACAATTGCTTGCCCGTCATCCATTCACCCCTCAAGGCTGTAGCCATTTCTAATGGCATACGAGTCAGCCCTCCAAACTGCGCCAGCAGTTCTGCTCGTGTCTGCTTAAACTTGCGCCGCTCAATGGCGCGTCCATCGTTGTATGTCGAGGGGAGGTAAATCTCATATCGCCGCGCAATAGCCATTGCCACAACCTCTACCTGTCGTTGCTACAAAAGAACGACACCTTTCATCTTCTCCGCTACCTCTTCAGGCGTTACCTCCTCGTAGCGGAACTTCATGCCCTTTAATGCCTCGAACTGTTTCTGCGTAAGCAAGAAGACATCATCCCGTAGACAGCGCACAGGACCGAGTTTTGTTAGTTCAAACAAAGCATCTTCTGATTTTCGACGAATGCGAACCGCCACCATGTCCATCACCTCCTCACAGTCGCGGCTTCTGCTTGTGCCACTCCGTCGCCTGCTCGTAAGTGTAAGCCACGCGCAGCAGAGTCTCTTCGTCCAGCGCCTTGCCGATGATTTGCAAGCCGATGGGCAAACCCTTGTCGAAGCCGCAGGGAATCGAGATGCCGGGCAAGCCCGCCATGTTGACGGGAATGGTGCAAACGTCTGCCAGTTTCATCGCTAAGGGGTCGTCGGTGCGCTCGCCCAACTTGAACGCGACGGTCGGCGAGGTCGGCGTGATGAGCACATCGTATTTCTCGAAGGCGCGGTCGAAGTCCTGCTTGATGAGCGTGCGCACTTTGGAGGCTTTCAGGTAGTAAGCGTCATAATAGCCCGACGAGAGGGCGTAAGTCCCAATCATGATGCGGTGCTTGACCTCATGCCCGAAGCCCTCGGCGCGGGTTTTGCGCAACATGGTAATCACGTCCGACTCGTCGGCGGCGCGGTAGCCATACTGCACGCCGTCGTAGCGGGCGAGGTTCGAGGACGCCTCCGAGGGCGCAATGATATAATAGGTCGGCAAGCCGTATTCGGCGTAAGGCGTGGAAGTTTCTTCCGCTGTTGCGCCCAACTCGCAGAGTTTGTCAATCGCGGCGCGCACCGCCTCCGCAACGGCTGGCTCGACGCCCTGAGCAAAGTATTCTTTGGGAACGCCGATGCGCAGGCCTTTCACGTCCGGCACGAGGGAATTGGTGTAGTCTGGCACGGGCTGCGGCAGGGAGGTTGAATCCAGCGGGTCGTGCCCGGCAATGATATTCATCAGCAGCGCGCAATCGGTCACGTCCTTCGTCATCGGACCAATCTGGTCGAGCGAGGAAGCGAACGCAATCAGACCGTAGCGCGACACGCGCCCGTAAGTCGGCTTCAGTCCGACGATACCACAGAACGAGGCGGGTTGGCGGATTGAGCCACCGGTGTCGGAGCCAAGCGCAACGATACATTCATCTGCTGCTACCGCCGCCGCGCTGCCGCCCGACGAGCCGCCCGGGACGGTCGTCAGGTCCCACGGGTTGCGCGTCGGGAAGAAGGCGGAGTTCTCGGTGGACGACCCCATGGCGAACTCGTCCATGTTCGCCTTGCCGATGAACACCATGCCCGCCGCCCGCATCTTTTGCACCACCGTCGCATCGTAAGGCGGTATGAAGTTGTAAAGGATTTTGGAGGCGCAGGTCGTGCGGATCCCCTGCGTGCACAGCACATCCTTGATGGCGACGGGAATCCCTTCCAGCGCGCCGATGGCTTCACCGCGCGCCAACTTCTCGTCCACCGCCGCCGCCTGCTGCATTGCCACATCGCGGGTCAGCGTCAGGTAAGCCTTGACCTGCTCCTCCACCGCCTCCACGCGGGTGAACACCGCCTCCGTCAGTTCGCGGCAGGAGATTGCTTTATTGACCAGCAAATCGTGAAGTTCATGGGCAGTCAGTTCGTTGAGTTTCACAGTATGGCTCGGTTTTGGATTCTGGGTTTTGGGTTTGGGGTTGTAGGGAACGGACGCCGTGCCGTTCCCCCCAGAACCCAGAACTTATCCTTCCTCCACCACGCGCGGCACGCGGAAGCAGCCCTCCGCCGCATCAGGCGCGTTTTGCAACACCGCCTCACGCGGCAAAGACGGACGCACGACATCCTCGCGCAGCACGTTCGTCATCGGAATCGCGTGCGACGTGGGCGGGACGTTTTCTGTGTCCAGTCGTTGCAGCGCCTCGAAGTGCTCCAAAATCTGGTTGAGTTCGTGCATGTAGCGCTCCTTCTCTTCTTCGCTCAATTCGAGACGCGCCAACAGCGCGACGTGTTCCACCTGTTCGCGGGAAAGACGCATGACCAATCCGCATGGTTGATGGTTGACGGTCAATAGTCAATGGAGCGACCCGATTCATCCTCCACCTTCAACCATCAATCATTGTCTCTGCCCTTCGTGGGTCTGTTGTGGCGGCGAGGGTGGCTCCTCCGCCGGCCTGAGCGTTCTCTGAGGTGGCTGCCAGCTCTCCTGCCACGGCTCGTCCGCCAGAGCCTTTTCTTTTTCGGAAGCCACGTCGAAGAACTGATAGACCCACACGGCGGAAGGCGTCAGCTTGACGCTGGCATGCCCGCCGGACGCCATGTCGTCCAGAAACTGCTTGGCTTCATCCAGCGGGAGTTCTAAGGCGGTAGCGACCTCCGCCGCCGTCAGTTTGCCCTCATGTTGTTGCGCCAGCCGCAGGATTTGCCACTCGATGCGCTGGCGTCGCTCGCGTTCTTTTTCCTCTTTGTAGCGTTTCTCCTGCCGCAGCGCGTTCCAGAACATGAAGACGCCAAACGCCGCCGGGAACGCGCCCAGCCAGGCGGGGACGGTGGCAGGGAGGGTGCCCGTCGCCAGCGGCGACAGCAGAAACGCCCCCCCGATGAAGAACAGCGCGCCCAGCACTTTGTGCTGTGCAAAGTGCGGTGGGGTCTCCGTCTGAGCCGACTCGATGGATTGAATCTCTGGCTGGGGCGGGGCATGAGGTCGAACCCCTACCTGCGGCGGGTTGTAGTTGTAGGCGTCCACCATGCTCCAAATCCAGATGATGAACGAGGGAATGCCCATCATACAAAACCCCGCGAGGAAGCCCAGAAACATCCCAGCGCCCTTGCCGATCTCCCCCTTGACCAGTTGCCCCAGCCCCGGACAGAGGAAGGATAAGAATGCTGGCACGCCGTGTTTTTGCGGTTGACTTTCCATAACGGCAAAAGGGTTAATAGTTGATGGTTGATACAATCATTGACCATTAACCATTAACCCTGAAACTGCATGGGTTGGGGTTTGCCGACCCGATGCAGTGTCGGATTGGCTTCGACCTCGGGCAGCATCGCTTCCGAGACGTAGAGTTCGCGCAGCGAGAGCGTATCTTGGATGCGCACGACGCGAGCGGTTTTCGGGTCGGTGGCGCGGGCGGCTTGCAACGCGGTCCAGACCGCTTCCTCATCGGTTGGCAGCACGTAGGGCATGTTGATGCGCCACAGGAACCCGGACGTAATTGTGTTGAGGGCGGTGTGATGCCAGTCAATTTTGTTGGCGAGCCGCTGGGTCGTGAAGTCCGCCAACCCGATGCCCGCCGCGTTGCCGTGCGACTCGTCGGTGAGGTCGAGGACGACGATGGCTTTGGGGTTCGGCTGGGCAGGTTCGGGTTCGCCTTTGACCTTCATGCGTCCGATGGTTTTGGTGTCCATCCCTGCGCCGCTGATGTTTTTGCCCATGCGGTCCACGATGAGAACATCAATGTCTTTGAACGGCACTTTGGGGGCGCGCCGCTTGACAAAGCGCAGCAGGCGTTCTTCGGCTTCCAAGATTTTGTCCGGTGGCACGGCGACGAGTCGGGCAACCTCGTGCGCTCCGTTCTCAATGACCGCCAACCCCATCAGGAGTTTGTTGCGGTCAATCATCACCCGCGCACATTCGGGAATGATGTCGCGCAAGCCTTTGGAGCCGAAGGTGTGGATGTATTCCGCGCCGTGAATTTTGCCCATGCCAATCGCCATGATTTTGCACAAGCCGCTTTCGATTTTACCGCTGAAATCGGTGTGCCACTTGATGCGATTGACGGCGATGACGCCATCGGCTTCGTGGGCGTAGCGGTCAATGTGGACGGGATGCCCGCTGACGGTTTTGCCGATGACCTTCGTGTCCATCGTCGCATGAATCGGCGCGCCGACGGTTTGCTCGGTCACGTTCAGCGTTTCCAGAATGCCGATTTGGCCTTCGGGCGTGCCGCCGCCGTGACTGCCCATCGCGGGGAACAGAAACGGCTTTCCCCCGGCGTCACAGATGAACTCGACGACGGCAGCGAGGATTTTGTCAATGCTCGCCACGCCTCGGCTGCCCGCCGTAATCGCAATCCGCATCCCTTTGCGAATCTGGCGGTCCAGCCCCACAGCGCGTAACTCGTCGTGGACGGCGCCGCGCACGTCGTCTACGCGGGCGTCGTATAAATCCTGCTGCACCTTGACCATGCGGGGTAGTCTCACACCGTTCACTCCTTAGGACGGACTTCCATCTGCAAATCCCAAGTTATCACGTTCTACCCCGATTGTCAAGACGCAGCGGTTTTGACTACCTCATTGCTTTTACGACTTACCCGTAGACGGGGCAATGGGGGCATGTCCATGTGGAGCCGTCAGGACGTTGGGGGTGCGAGGGGTTGTCCAACGGACGCCTTTTGTTCAACTGGTCGTGATAGAGGGTGCATTCCCACTCAAAAGCCTCGCGCGGGGAACT
>JANWYM010000002.1 GCA_025055355.1 Abditibacteriales bacterium | reverse complement strand
TCGCCCACGCCTCAAACACCGGCGCCCCGATGCCCCGCAACACGCCCACCTGCAGCAAAATCAGTAGGATGAAGAAACCGTAGGGCTCCAGCCGCAGCATCCACTCCTTTTGCTGTGTCGGCATAAGGAAGACGGCAATGCGGCTGCCGTCTAAGGGCGGCACCGGAATCAGGTTGAACGCCGCCAGAAACAGGTTGAGGAGAATCCCCTGCGACCCCCAGAACGCGAACATCGTGGCAAAAGAGTCGGGGGAGTAGTTATCCTTCAACGTGCCCAACACCGCTTCGCCTATCACGTGCGTTCCCACCATCCCCTTGACCGCCCAGAGAATCCCCAGCCACGCGAACGCTTGGAGGACGTTCGAGATTGGTCCCGCCGCTGCGACAATTGCCATATCGCGGAACGGATGCCGCAGTTGGCGGGGGTCCACTGGCACCGGCTTCGCCCAGCCGAACCCCACCCCGCTCAACCACGCGAAGACCATAAACACCAACCCGAAGGGGTCAATGTGCACGAGTGGGTTCAGCGTCAGCCGCCCTTGCCGCTGCGCCGTGTCGTCGCCTAACTTGTAGGCAGACCAAGCGTGCGCCGCCTCGTGAATTGCTAAACCGACAATCAACACGGGGAGAATGTAAATCAGGTTGAGAACTTTAGGGAGTAGATCTTCGCTCATGGCTATTCAAAAGGCTCTCGGACTCCGACCAGTCACCCCTGTGCGTCGCTCAGGCATCTTCTTGGGAACGCTGAGGACGCAGGGAAGACGCCGAAAGGCGCGGAGACCCTCTGCGGCTCTCGGCGTCCGACCTGTCCCCCCTGTGCGTCGCTCAGGCATCTTCTTGGGAACGCTGAGGACGCAGGGAAGACGCCGAAAGGCGCGGAGACTCTCTGCGGCTCTCGGCGTCAGAGCAAATCCTTCGATTCACTTTTCAGCATAGCACCGCGACAGGACGTCCAACGCTGCCCGTAGTTGCTCCTCCCGACTCCCGCCCTCATCGAGTTTGACGCGCAGCGCTTCCTCCAAAGCGGGGCGGAAGGGCGGTCCCGATTTATAACCTAACCGCATGAGGTCATCGCCCGTCACGTCCGCCCGTGCGTCTTTGAGTTCGCGGAAGAACAGTTGAATGCGTTCCCTCACCGCCGGATCGCGGGCTTTCGCCCACACGAACAGCAGCACCTCGCACGACACACCCTCCAACATCTGCCGCAGGGCATACTTGGAAGGCGTCCCTGCCAGCGATTGTAAGAGGGCGTCGGCGGATTCCCTGGCTTCAAGCAGCACCTGCGCGTTCTCGCCCTCAATTTTCAACCGCCCGCAGAACTGCCGCACGTCGGTTAGGCTCATGTCGCGGAGCAGGGGCATGAGGTAGACAAGCCAATCCCGCGTTGCGCATCGGGCGTCGCACGCTTTCCTCAACCATGCTATCGCTTCACGGACGTGCTCCAACGTGGCGTAAACGTCCTCGTCGAACGCGAGGCGCTCGTGGATGTGCTTCAGCACGTCAAGGTGCGACAAGCGGTGCAGAGCGGGAATCGGGTTGGGCTCTTCCAGAATCAGGATCAGTTCCTCTCTAATGCGGTCCTCGGTCAGGCGTGTGAACAGGGCGCGCCCGACGGATTCAGCGATGAGGGCTTCGGTGCCGCGGTCCATCCGAAAGCCGTAGCGCTGCTCGAACCGCACGGCTCGCAAAATGCGCGTCGGGTCCTCGACGAAACTCAGGTTATGCAGCACGCGCACGATGCCGTGCCGCAGGTCCTCCCGCCCGCCGTAGAAGTCCACCAACCTACCGAAGTGCTGCGGGTTGAGTTGCACTGCCATCGCATTGATGGTGAAATCGCGGCGGAACATGTCCTCCTTGACCGTGGCGTATTCGACTTGGGGCAGGGCGGCAGGATATTCGTAAAACTCCGTGCGCGCCGTCGCCACGTCAATCTTCAAATCCACCGGCAGCACCACGACCGCCGTGCCGAAGCGATGGTGCGGCGTGACTTTCTTCGCGTGGAGTTCCGTGCCCAACGCCTGGGCTAAAGCGATGCCGTCGCCTTCGACGAGAATATCAATGTCAAAGTTCGGCTCGCCTAACAGCAAATCGCGCACGAACCCACCGACGACAAAGCACGGCATCTGCAATCGCTCGCCCACCTGACCGATTTGCACCAACAGGTCAAAGGTCCATGCAGGCAGTCGCTGTTTCATCAGGTCCGCGACGTTCTCGCTTTCCAACGCGATGCGCTCCACGGGTCGGCGCGAAATCGGCAGTTGCCGCCCGTAGCGCGCCCGCAGAATGTCGGCGCGCGTCACGATGCCAACGATTTGTTCCCCGTCCACAATCGGCACGCGCCCGACATCCGACGTCACCAGCAACTCCTCCAGTTCCAGCACCGACGTCTGCGGCTGCGCCGTCGGCACGTGGCGGTTCATCACTGCTCTCACGGGCGCAGCGTGCAAGCCATGATGACGTGCTTTGTCCACGTCCTTGCGCGTGACGACGCCCACGACCTTACCGTTGTCCACCACTGTCAGCCCGCCGTGGCCGTAGCGGAGCATGACGCGGCTGGCTTCCTCCACCGTCGTGTCGGGGCGGATGGTGCGCACGGGCGAGGACATGATGTCCGCTGCGACCGCTTGGGGCTGGATGGACTCACTCAGCACGTTGAGCAACTGGCGCCGCACCTTGTCCAACCGCGTGTGGCGGATCAACGCTGACGCCGCGCGGTGGTGCCCGCCGCCGCCCAAACGCTCCAGCACCTGTCCCACGTCAATTGCGTCCACCTTGCTGCGTCCCACGATGAACACCGCCCCGTCGGTCTGAATCAGCCCAAACACCGCGCCGACGTTCTCGATGTCGCATAGCCGATGCGCGAGCAGCGCGATTTCGTCCACGTATTCATCCGTTCGTGCCTGCGCGATGGCGACGTGAACGCCTTGGACCTTGTGATACTCCGTGTTGAGAATCAGTTCGTTCAGCAGTTTGCGCTGACGCTCCGTGAACGAACGACTCAGGTAAGACGCCACGATGTCCAAGTCCGCGCCCCATTCCATTAGGTCCGCCACCGCGCGCACGTCTTCGACGGTCGTGTGCGAAAAAATCAGCCCACCCGTTTCCTCGTAGATCCCCAAGGCAAACAGCGTCGCCTGCGTCGGCGTCGGCGTGATGCCCTGCTCGCGCAGCAGGCGGAGTAAAAGCGTAATCGTCGCGCCCACCTCTGCCGTGACGACTTTCTCGATGTTGATCGTGCTCTTCGTCGAAACGTCCGCGAACGGGGACGACGATTCGGATGGATGGTGGTCGTAGATGTGCACGACAAGATGGGGATGATCAAAGAGCCTTACAAACGCCCCCAGCCGTCGGGGGTTCTGCACGTCCACCATGACGAGGCGCGTGACCTGCTCGACCGGCACCTCGCTGGGGCGGCGCACGTCCAACTCCTCTTCAAACAGACTCATGAACTCCCGCACGTTGCGGTCCACGCTGCCCGAAAACGCCGCCACCGCCCCCGGATACAGCCGCTGCGCCGCCACCATCGAAGCCAGCGCGTCGAAGTCCGCCCCCACGTGGCTGGTAATCAAGTCCATAGTGACTTTGATTATAACTGATGAGCACAGATTTGAAAAGCCAACGCACTCGAAGAGCCGCCGCTGCGCCCCTATCTGCGTCGAAGCCCTCCCGTCGGCTCGGCAGGAGGGTGAGGCTCTTGCCAAACCGATGGCTCCGCAGGAGCGTCGCCCTCCCGTCGGCTCGGCGGGAGCGCTGGCGCAACCTGGAAGTTGTCAATGTGGAACACGCTGCCCCAATAATTTCCGCCAATGCCGCAGCGCAGATACGTTTCGTCCGGGCAAGAGAAGGCGACGCCATCAAGGGTCAAGGAGGGTGCGGTAGGGAAGCGGGAGCGCAGGGCATGGAACAGGTTGATTTCGGCGGTGCGCCACTGAGCGTCGGCAACGACGTTGGGGATGGAGCCGATAGTTGGGCGGTGGTCGTCGGGTTGGTCGCCGCCCGTGAAAGTGATGAGGCAGTAGGAGCCGTTGACGCGGACGATGAGGTTGACCTTCACCGTCGGGGGGAGGCGGTAGTCGAAGCGCAGGATGGGGTTTTTCTCCAGGTCCACGGGGGCGAAGGTCGTCCAGGCTAAGAAGTCGCCGCCACTGATGGGGTTTTGAATTTTGAGGCTCTGTCGGCTGCGCGAGGCGGTGCTGCTGTCCAGCGAGACCAGGGAGCCGCCATTTTTGCTTTGCCCATTCCAGCCGTGCAGTTGCCCCTCGAAATCGTGGAACACACCGTCACGGGAGTTGGCGATGGGAGCATTGGCGGCTGCGGGCGCACGGGGGGACGGATGCAGCACCGGCGGGAACGGTTCGGCGGGCGCGAGGCTTTCGTAGGCAATGCGGGCGCGCGCGATGACGAGTCCGTTTTTGAACGTCCAGAACGCGACACGCCCAGCGGGCAGTGGCTGCTCGTCGTAGTATTCGCACACCAGGAGGTCATCCACATAAAACTGCAACAGCTGCTTGCGTTTGACGATGCGGAGGTGATACCAGTGGCGGTGGAAGTCGTTGTTGGCGCGCGTGGGCTGGAGGATGCGGGCTTCGCGGCTCTTGGCGACGACCTTCCCCTGCCGCAGAATCGCCGACTGCGTGTTGCGCCAGCCCGAGAAGATGAAACTGTATCCTGAGCCTAAATCCTTGCCGTCGCCACAAATCGTGACGTTGATGTCGCTGGGACGCCGATAGCCCAGCGGGGTTTCGTCCGCATCCATCTGAATCGCGGCGAACAGGTCCACCGTCAGGTCGCCAGCGAACGCGGACTTGCTCCACAGAATCGGCGTTTCAGCGTCGCCGCCGGTCATCCACGCCCAGCGTTCATCACAGGGCCAGCGGGGTTCCACCGTCCACACGCCGCGCCCCTGCCACCAGCGCGTTGGCGCGGTGGCGAAGGTCTCGTCAATGAGGTGCGTGCTGCTGGCGCGGAGGTTGTGGAAGGTCAGAGGGATTCCGTTGGTGAAGAAGCCGACCCTACGCCCGGTGAGCGGCGCGGGGTCGGTGAAGGAGAAAGCCTGCTGCCCGGCGAAATAGCCGATGATTTGCTGCCCGGCGCGGAAGAAGGTCAACCCGATGGATGTGGAGTTTTCCTCCCACTCCTGTTTTCCCTTGGCTACCGTTGTGCCTTGCCGCCATAGTTCCCACTGCGCGCTGCGTTCCAAGGGAACGATTTGCAATCGCCACGTGTAGCCCTGATGAAAATCTTCCGTTGGGCTGTGCAGGCAGAGCATTAAAACGCCGGGTGTATAAAGGTTGGTCAGGCGCAGGGCGAGCGCGGCGTCGCCGTAGAAGTTGTCCCGATGCCAAGCTGTGTATTGGTCCTCAATCTTCCAACCAAACGCCGGAGTCGCCCACTTCGCCATCGTGCCTTCACGGAGAAAATCCGCGCTGATTTTGGGTTCTTCGCTGTAGGACAAGTTGCCACCTTGTCCTACAGGGGTGGAACCGTCCCACGGTTTCACGACCACGTCGTCAAACTGCGCCTCGCGGCAGAACTGGCTGAACAGCCCGATTTTGCCCTGCCCGAAGAAGAGTTTTGTGCTGCGGCAAGCGGGTTCGTCGTCAATGAAGGTTACAATCTTATCGTCGTTGACCTTGACCGTAAGTTTATACCACTGCCCCGGCTCAAAGCCGCCCGGCTGGGCGTCCAGCGTTTGCGCCTGTCCGTTCACGACGGCGATGAGTTGTTTGGCTTGGTTTTGCGGCACGTTGAAGCCTTTCGAGAACCAGCGAAAGAGGATGTAGTTGTAACCGTCCTGCGCGTAAACCATCAAACCAATGCAGCCATCCGTGTTCGCCTTCGCTGCCGCGTCGAAGGCGTAGTTGTCCCAGAACCACCGCCCCGCGAGGGTCATGGCGTGCGCTTCGCCTGTGGCGCGATAGGAGAACGGATTGGACGTTGCGCTGGGGTCGAACTGAGAGGACTTAGGACGGCTGAATCCCCAGTTGGGTGTGAGTTCTTCCCATTCCCCCGCCCGGCCAGCGCGGGTGAAATCGTCACCGAAGAATACCGGCTCGACGGGCTGTACGCGCACGGCGTCGGGTTTGAGCGTCATGCCCGACGCGGAGACACCGACCTTCCCGCCGCTGAACGTGGCGTCCTCCAGCCGAGCAGCGATGACGCCGTTGACGATGAGCGTCATCTGCGCCCCGCGCCGTTTAAGTGACAGATGCACGGCATGATCCTTGTTGGCTTTGAAAGGCACGGGCGCGCAGAGTGGCGTCGGTGTGCCGTCCTGCACCTTGAGCAGTTCCATCGTTTCGCGGCGGACGCGGAGGAGGTAGTGATGTTTGTCGTCTTGATAGTTGAACGCCAGCCGCGCCTCCGCGCGCGCAGACAGCCATCGCCCGACGACCACCGTCGCCCGCACGGTGAAATCGGCGTCGCACTCCTCGTCCACGAACGCGAACGGGGGCGCGTCCGCTGCCCAAGAGGAGGCGAGGAGGATCAAAGCCAGCGATAAAATGGTCAGTGAACGCATGGTCATTTTATCGGCATGAAAACCTCAGAGCCAAAGCCTTTCGACAGTTACAGCGCAAGAAACATCAGTCCCCGAGGGCGGGGCCAACTCTTTAACGGGCTCAACGTGAATCATCACCTGTGGGCTACGCACAAGAACCTCGCTCCCGCAGACATCGCACACGCCCGATTCAACTTCGACAGGGTGGTGGCGTTTCCGTCCGGGCATGAGCGCGCTGCGGTCGAATCTGCGCCGCCCGGCGGCTTGCTGCAACCCCTCACAGAACTCCAGCAAGTCGCCAGAGAAGTCCGTCACGACGATTGACCAGTTTGGGGAGGACATCCTATCATCAACTCACTTCACCACCAACATCGGCACTGTCGTCTTGCGCAGCACCTCCTCGGTGGTGCTGCCGATGAGGGTTTCGCGGATACGGGTGTGACCGTAAGCGCCCATGACGATGAGGCGGCAGTCGTCTTCGGCGACGACGGCGAGAATCTGGTCAGCGGGGTGTCCGTGTCGCACCAGCGCTTGCGCGTCCAGTTCGTAAGGTTCGAGATACTCCATCGCCTCGCGCACAATCGCGTTGCCCATCTCGACGTTTCTATGGACGCTCAACACGCTGAGAGGTTTTCGTAAAGTTGCGCAGAGGTCGGCGGCGATTTGCAGGGCGCGGTCGGCGTGGTCGCTGCCGTCGTGCGCCATCAACACGCGCTCAAGGGGGCGATAGTCGTGTGAAGAGATGAGCGTGGGCTTGTTGTTGCAGCGGATGACGGCTTCAGCGGTGGAACCCAAAATGCTCTGAAATCTGCCCGACACGCCGCGATGCCCCATGACCAGCAAATCGGCGGTGGACTCCTCCAGACAGATGACCTGCGACGGCACGCCGCGAGCGATTTCGGTTTTGCAGCGAAGTCCGCGCTCGGCGCACCGCTGCTGAACCTCTTGCAAAATCTCTTCCGCGCGCTCCTCCAAGGCGCGCTGCAAGGCCTCGGGCGTCAACCCCTCGATGCGCCCGAAACTCGTCTCGCTGCGGTCCGTCTCGCCTATGTTCCAGAACCACTGGCTCTCGACCATGCGCACGTCCACGATGGACAGGGCTTTCAGCACAGCCTGATACGCCTGCGCTAAATCGGCGGCGTAATGCCACGCGCTCCAGCTGTGCGGCGAACCGTCGGTAGCTAACAGAATCGTTTTAATCATCGTCCGTCCTTTCGTGCGTCGTCATGACCTATTTTAGCAGAAGCGAGACCGATTGTCCAACCTCAGCCCGCTTGACCGCTTATCACTTTGCCCGTGCGATGACTGCCCTTTACCCAATTGGGTCGGCAATTACCGGAGATGGCGGAGCCGTTGTCGGGCGGTGTCTCCGTCCCCGCCTTCATCTCGTTTTCTACATCGTTCGGGTTCACGCAACAAAAGGCAGGGGCGGAGGCTCTGCCCGACTCTGGCGTTGCCATCCCCGAAGCCAATCAGCCGACAGCATCAACGGCTTTTGACGCAATAAATCTGCATCGAAAAGCACTCCCGAAATGCCGATAATATCCGTGATGCACGATACGTGATTGGGTGATTGCGCGAAATCAGGGGAGGGCGCCTGTTCATGGTTTTAGACGAACGAGAGGCATTGGAGTATTACAATCAGATACGCGCCAAGGGAGCGGGAGCGATCCGCGAGTTGGCGGCGTTCGCGGAGGCGCGCGGGGCGATGGTGGAGGCGGACGGAGAAGTCGTGCCGCGCGCGCGCCTACTGCGCGAGTTAGCAGACGAGTTAGAGCACAAGGCGTTTACCATCGCCGTCGTCGGTGAGTTTAGCCGGGGCAAAAGCACGTTGCTCAACGCGTTGTTGGGACGTCCGAACTTGCTACCCACCGCCATCATGCCCAGCACGGCGACCATTACGGTCATCCATTACAGTGAGCGGGAATACGCCCGAGTGGAATATCGTGATGGGGTGGTGCGGGAGAACGTGCCGCTGTCCGATTTGGGGCAGTATGTCATCGGCTCGGGGCTGGATGGCAAGGACGCCGCCACGCGGGCGGCCCGGCAGATGCGCTCGCTCAAGAGCGAGAAGGATGTGGAGAGGCTTTCGTTTGAGCAGATGGGCAAAGAGGTCGCCAAACAGTTAGCCGCTGCGAACGCTACCAGTCAGGTCAAGCGTGTGGACGTGTTCTGCAACTCGCCTTTCCTCGAGGGCGGCATCTGCCTCGTGGACACGCCGGGCATCGGCTCGGTCAACCCTGAGCACGGTGAGGCGACGCGGGCGTTCATCCATAAAGCCGATGCGGTCATCTTTCTGATTAACACCGACCCCGTCATCAGCGCGACAGAGTGCAACTTCTTGACGTTCCTGCAGGATCACGTCAGCAACTTCGTCTTCGCCATCACCAAAATTGACCGTTACTCTGATGAGGAGCGCGAGCAGTCCATCGCCTACACCACGCAAACCATCCGCGACTACGCAGGTATCGCCGAACCGCGCATCTATCCCGTTTCCGCGAGACTCTACATTGAAGGGTTGCAGTCGCACGACCCTGCTCTGATGGATGCCAGCGGCTTCCCCGAATTCATCGAGGGGTTGGACACTTACCTCATTCGCGAGCGGGGCAAACTCATCCTGCAAAACGCGGTGCGCGCCGTCAAGCCGCACTTCGAGGACTTGAAGAAAGCCGTGCAGATGGAACTGCAAAGCGTCCACCTCAGCGCCGAGGAACTGGCGCGGAAACTCAAAGAAACGCGCCCGGCGCTGGAGGAGGCGCAGCAGGTGCAGAAAGCCATCGTCGAGATGATAGATAAAGAGATCGCCAATGTAGAGCCGCTGCTCCACGAGGGCGTGGACTGGCTGCGCTGCACGGTGGGACTGCGCACGATGGTGTTCGTCGAAATTGACCGCTACGACTGGCAGGAACTCCAGCATGCCAACGAGCAACTGCCCATCTTCGTGCGGCATGTGATGTCCGAGCTGCTGTCCAACACCCTGAACCGCGCCGTGCGGCGGCTGACGAACTTCCGGCAGGAAATCATAGACTGGTGCATCGAGATGATGGACAAACTCGACCAAGACCTGCCGTTCGATTTGTCGCAATACCGCGACACGATGGAGTGGGAGTTCACATTTGACTTTGACTCGGTGGCTTTTATGGAAAACTTGAAGAAGGTCGGCACGATTGCCATCGGCAGCACGCTCGCCCTAACGCTGGCGAGCATCTTTCTGTTCGGCGGCATCGGAGCGGTGGTCATGGTCGGCGGACTGTTAGCGGGAACGGGGGTCACGGGGATTCTGAAAGAGCGCATCCGCAAGCAACTCAAAGAGGAACTGGCTGAGCCGCTGGAAAAGTTAGGGCAACGGATGCTGGACGATCTGGCTCGCGAAATCGTACAAAACCTCACCGACTTCCGCCGTGACGTCATCCGCGCGCTGGGCGGGGCTATCAGCAACGTCAGCGAGACTATACAACAGTTGGAGAGCGCACTACAAAGCCGCGAGTTCAACTCGGCGGAACGCAAGCGGCAACTGGAGGAACAACTCCAGTTCCTCAACGACATCAACGACGCGCTGTTTGAGACGCGCTTCTGGGCTGGTTACGCGCGCGGCGCAGCGGCAGCAGTTCATTAATCAGAGTGGGCAGGTTGGCAGGTTAGCACGTCGGCAGGTTCAACGTGCCAACGTGCTAACGTCGTTACCTGCGACTCGGTCTGCCTGGCCCACCTGGTCCTCCGGGCATCCCACCCGTGCCGGGCATCTGGAACTGCTCCACTTTCTGTGCCCCGGCGGGGGGCTTGAAGGCGAACACGGAGTCAGGAATTGCCGTGTTCAGTTTGACGTCAGACACATCCCCCTGAATGACCAGATGCATGGTCATCGTTTGCGGCGGGCTGCTTCCCCCGCCCTGACTGGGCGGCTGTGGCATTGGTATCGTGTTTTTGACATCTGCCGCAAACTTATAAATCATGTAGTCCTTCTTGCCCACCCAAAACTTAAAGGGCAGTCCTTGTCCGCCGCCCATCGGTCCCATCTGGGGTAACGCGACGACGGCTGCAATGATGTAGGTATCTATCTTGCCAACCTTCCCTGAGCCGACGAGTTTGGCGGACTTGAGATTTTTGGTGATGTCCTGATTGGGGTTGATGAACCCGTTGCCCTGCGGCAAGTTCATCTTGGACAGGTCAGCAGGAGCGGGCTTTTCGAGGTATTGGTTCAACATGCCGTTGTAAGTCCACAGCGTCTTGCCGTTGGAGACAATCGTCATGCTGGCTCCTGGCATTTGATTGCTTTTCGCTTCCACCCGTATCTTGTTGGGTTTGACCATCGCCACAGTCATGGTCGTCGTCATGTTCATGTTGCCTCCGCCAGGAGCGTTGGCGGCGCCGCCACCGCTCATTGTCACCTTCACGTTCATGGTCATCTTCATCTGGTAGGACTTGGCGTTCTTCGTGACTTTTTCCATGTTCTTGAGGATTTGCTCTACCGAGAGCCCCGCGCCTGCTTGCACGCGGTTGACCGCCAACGTCAGCATCACCCCAGCGGCGACGACCCTGACCAACCTGACCATCCGACTTGCTTGCATCTTCATCATCCTCTCTTCGTTGCGAGATACCGTTATTGTAACAGAACGGCGACAGAAAAGCAACTGTCGCTTGCGCGATCTCCGGAAGTGTGCTAACATTAGCCGCGAAAACAGGTAAACACGTGAAGTAGGGGATGCGTTGTGCGTGAAGTAATTCCAAAAGTTACGCAGTTGCTTACAACATCTTCCCCCTCCCACCATCCCTCCTATCGAGGGAAAGGGGAAGGCATGACGGCAACCGCGTCACTCTTGTCATTCGTCACGCCTCCCGCCTCCCGCCCAGCGACAACCATGCCAGAGACACCTCCCGAACAACACCGGCAATCCGCGCCCAAGTCGGTGCGGTGTGCGGTGCTCACCATGAGTGATTCGCGCACGGAGGAGACGGACGACAGCGGTCAACTCATCAAAGCGCTGCTGACCGACGCGGGGCATGAAATCGTCGGCTACCGGATCGTCAAAGACGACAAGCGCGCCATCAAGGGCGCGCTCAAAGCCTTCGCGCAGCGCGACGATGTGGATGCCATCCTGACCAACGGTGGCACAGGCATCGCCATGCGCGATAGCACCTACGAGGTCGTCGAGGATTTTCTGGACAAGAGGATTGACGGCTTTGGAGAACTGTTTCGCGCCCTGAGTTATCAGGAGATTGGCGCGGCGGCGATGCTGAGCCGCGCCATCGCGGGCGTGGGCAAGGGGAAGGTGATTATCTCTATGCCCGGCTCGCCCGGCGGCGTGCGGTTAGCGATGGAGAAACTTGTGCTGCCAGAGTTGGGGCATATCGTCGGACTGGTGCAACGACATCGGAAGAGACACCGACGAGAAACCACCGAGAAACACGGACACAGCCGCTGACACGACGCCGATAGAACGTCAGGCACGACTGGTGCCCCGAACTGGCTCGGAGTGTCGTCACCCAATCCCCAACAAGTTGGGGACTGCAATGGGGCTATTTTTTAGGATTAACCAAGCAGAGAGAGATAATTGTCTGAATCCGATTGACCAGAGGGCGACAGCCCCGCTGGATTGTAGTAACGACTTGAAGCGCATACAGTCGCTACTCCAATCACCCCGAGGCGCCGATGAGCAACTTGTCCGCCATTCTTAATGACATTGACACTCACCGCGAGCGCTACCTTGAGGAGCTGAAGGAACTGCTACGCTTTCCCAGCGTCAGCACCGCCCCCGAACACAAAGCAGATGTGCGCCGCTGCGCGGAGTGGCTGCGCCATCATATGAACAGCATCGGTTTGCCCACGCAATTGTATGAGACGGAGGGGCATCCGATATTGGTCGGCGAGCGACGGGACGCGCCGGGCAAGCCGACGGTGCTGTTCTACGGGCATTACGACGTGCAGCCGCCGGAGCCGCTGGAACGCTGGACGAGCCCGCCCTTTGAAGCGACGGTGCGCGACGGCAAACTCTACGCGCGGGGGGCGGCAGACGATAAAGGACAGGTGTTCACGCACCTCAAGGCGTGGGAGGCGGTGTTGCGCCACGATGGAGCGTTGCCCCTCAACCTCAAATGGCTCATTGAGGGAGAGGAGGAAATCAGCAGCGTGCATCTGCCCGACTTCATCGCTCAGCGGCGGGAGGCGTTGGCGGCGGACTACGTGGTCATCTCTGACAGCGGACAGTTGGCGCCGGGGCTGCCCGCTATCACCTACGGATTACGCGGCATCGCGACCTTCGAGGTGCGTGTGCAGGTGGCGAAGCGGGACTTGCACTCCGGTTCGTTCGGCGGTGCGATTGCCAACCCGATTGTGGTGCTCTCGAAAGTCATCGCCCGCCTGCACGATGAACAGGGGCGTGTGACCGTGCCGGGTTTTTACGACGATGTGCTGCCGCTGCAAGCGTGGGAGCGGAAGCAGTTCGCCGCGCTGCCGCTCGACGAAGAGGAGTTGCGCGACACGCTGGGTGTGCCACAGTTATACGGAGAGGCGGGCTACACCACGTTGGAGCGCGTGTGGGCGCGCCCGACGCTGGAGCTCAACGGCATCGTGGGCGGCTACGGCGGGGAAGGTTTCAAAACCGTGCTACCGTCGTGGGCGCTGGCAAAAATCAGTTGCCGCCTTGTGCCGAACCAAGACCCGAGCAGAATCGGCGCACTGGTGAGCGATTACCTCAAGCAACTCTGTCCGCCGACGGCGACCCTCGAAGTCCGCTATCTCGGAGGCGGCAAACCCGTTGTTGTCAACACGGAGTCGCCCGCCGTTCAAGCGGCAAAGCGTGCGATTGAGACGGGGTTCGGCACGCCCTGCGTGTTCATCCGCGAAGGCGGTTCGATTCCCGTGGTGGCGATGTTCAAAGACTTGCTCGGTGTGGACAGTCTCCTGTTGGGCTGGGCGCAGCGCGATTGTAACGCCCACGCGCCCGACGAGTGGATTGGCTTGGACGACTTGCACAACGGCATCCGCACGGCGGCGGCGTTGTTGTATGAAATGGCGGAGCTGGGAAAAGAGGAAGGAATGTGAAAGCGCGTGGCAGTGTATTGGCATCCATTACTGGCACAGTTTCTCCAGCAGGCCTACGGCGACCGTCTCATCATTGAAGAAGAAGTCAATCTGGGAGAGACGCCGCTGCGCATTGACCTGGTTATCAAGCGCGCCCGCCGCGTGGCCCTGCCGTATCCGTTCAATCATCTGGGGGAACGCACGCTGTTATCCTATTGCGGTCCAAATAATCCAGCGACCTGGGAGGACCTGGTGAAGTTAGAAGCGTATGCCTTGCTTTACCAGATTCGCGAGAAAATCAGAGCGCGCTGTGATGTGACGCTGTGGCTGGTCGCTTCGCGCTTTACTCGGAACGTCTCTGAACAAAGGGGAGCGCATCTGGCGCAGGCGCGGAGACGCGGAGACGGGGTGCTGGGAGGAAACCTGGACGGATTTCCTACTTGTCTAATTAACCTAAACGATTTGCCCGTCAACGAGGCAACTCTCCCCCTGGTGTTAGCCGCACGGGGGAAGGTGGAACGGACGACGGCGGAATATCTGATTGACCATCCGGCACTCCATCCCCGTTACCTCCTCCCCTTTGCGCGCCTGCACAGTGCCGTCTTATTGGAGGTGTTGACGATGAAGGAGATGACACCCGAGCAACTCGGATGGACAGAGGACCTCATCCAGCGGTGGATTCAATGGTTGGGCGAGGAGCGCATCCTGCGCACCTTAGGCGAGGAGCGCGTCCTCCACACGTTAGGCGAGGAGCGCGTTCGGCGGTGGTTAGAGAAAGCGTCTAAGAAAAAGCCAGCCCGCGACGGCAAGACCCCACGCAAACCGCGAGCGAGGACAGAGGCTCGGCGATGAAGGCGCCGCACAAGCGGGGACCGTTTGACCGCATTCTGGTCATTCGCTTCCGCTTCATCGGTGATGTGCTGCTGATGACACCCGCCCTGCAAGCGCTGCGGCGACGATTTCCCGCCTGCTATCTGGGGGTGCTCACGGACGCGGCGGCTGGGGAGGTGGTGGAAGTTCATCCTGCGCTGAATGAGGTGAGGGTGTTCAAACAAGCCGGGCGGAAACGCGCTTGGGCGCGTTGGCGGCGTTACTGACGACTCATGCGGCGTCGCCACGTTTTCCAGCGCTTGCGCCAGCCTTTGAAGGTAAGCCGTTCCCATCCTGCGCGCAGTGTCTGCCCGACGCGATAGAGTCGGGTGGGGGACTCAAGGAGTTGTCGCTCCTCCACCGTGAGTAGGTCGGGGGTGAAGCGGCGCTTGAGTTTCGCCACGCTGCGCAAGTCCTGTGTTTGCAGTGCCCGCCAGAGGTGTTCGCGCCACTTGCTGGACGGCGCCTGTAAAGTGTAGGCGGTGCTGAAATCAATCAGAAACGGCTCTCCCGCTGCGGTCACCAGAACGTTGCTCTTGTGCGGGTCGCCGTGCGCGACGCCCCGACGGTGCAGTTCATCAAACAGGTCGCTCAGCCGCCGTAGCGTCGCTTCGCTGACCCGTCGCATCTTTCGGATGTTCGTGCCTTCAATGTAGTCCATCACGAAGGCGTCTTCGTCGAGCATCTTATAAACCTGCGGCACGCCCTCCATGCCGCGCAGCCGCCACAAAACGTCGAACTCGCGCCGCAGCAGCCACCGCCCAAATAACAGCCGCGCCAGCCAACTGCGCTGCCGGATGTCCTTGACGGCAAACAGATGGCTGTTCATCCTCACCAGTTTCACGTCGGCTTTCGTCCAGTTGCGCGCGGAGTGAAGGACGCGGACGGTGTGGGCGTCGAGGTTATCGCGGGTCAGGCGTTCAACCTCGCTGCTTTTACTCGACGCGGTAGACAAGGTTGCGTTCAGTTCGCTCATATCGTTTGTCGCACTTATCGGGGGGAGATGAACCACTACTCCGCCATCAGTCCCTCATTCCTCCCTGCCCTTTCTCCGCCAGGCAGCGGAGGAAGGTAGGAAAGCCGCCCACCTTGGGCGGATGCCCGCTGGGAGGAACCTCCAATCCGTTCTCAATCACGCGAAAGCCGTGTTTTTCCAGCAGCCGCCGGAGTTGTCCGAAAGTCAAGAACGTGGTGATGCGCTTGCGGGAGCGCCGCACGTATCGGTGCCAGAGCGTGCGCAGAATGGCGCGCAGCCCTGACCGAAACATCGCCACGTCGCGCCGCAGCAATCCATATTTCATCTTGAGCAGAAAATACCCCACACCGTCCACCGTGAGGAACAGCCTCCCGCCGGGCGCGAGCACGCGAGCGAACTCGCGCAGGGTTTGCTCGTGGTCCGTATACATGAAGACGCCGTAGCAAAACAGGAGGTCGAAGGCGTCCGCCCGAAACGGCAGGTGTTCGGCGGGCGCCAGACATAAGGTCGCAGCGTTGGCGCCGTATTCCTGCAACTTGCGGGCAGCGGTCAACACGGCGGGGGGATACGGGTCAACGCCGTAGACCTCGCAGCCCTCCGCCCGGAACGCGATGAGCCACTGCCCGCTGCCGCAACCGGCGTCAAGGACGCGGCGGTGTCCAAGCAAGCCATACTCGCGCAGCCGCTGACGGTAGAAGTCCATTCCCTTCGCAAAGTGCCGCGTCGTATATTCATCCCAGTCGCGCGGCGGAGCGGCGCTGACGTCCATCCCCCGAAAACACGGGCGCAGCAGCGCGATGACCACGGCAGCAAAGATGTGGAACGCCTGCTCCTTCAGCCGCCGAGCGAGTGGTCCACACTGGTAGCGCAGTCGAACACGCAGCCATCGCTTCCACTCTTCGCGTCGGGGTAGCGGCGCGGGGACGGGTTCGCCGTAGCGCGTGTCCCAGTCGCGCCACCAGGGGAAGAGGTTCTGCGGGTGCATCAGGATGTGCACCGATTGTCCGGGCTGCGCTCGCTGCAATTGCCGCACCGGGTAGGCAGGGAAATACTTCCAGCCGTTGCGCATTGAAAGGTAGTCGGTCAGGTTGTAGTCCGTGTTGGGCTGCCAGCGCTCAAGGTTCGGCTTCGTGTAGTTGCTTTGCAGCCCGTCGTGGTAAGCGACGCCCAACTCCTGCGGGGAAAGATACTTGTAGAGGTCCCAGTTGCGTTTGCCATAGGGCTTGATGCCAGGGTGACCATGGTAGACGATGCCTCGCACCGGACTTCCTATCAACTGCGAGAGCCTCTCCAGGTCGCGCCGCAGCGACTCCAGCCCGGGCTTGCCGAAGGCAAGTTGCTCGTAGTAGTGGTCACTGTGCAGACCCACCTCAAAGCCGCGTTCGTGAACGTAGCGGGGCACGTCGGACTCCCAAATGCGATAGTAGCGGTCGGGATGGGTCAGAAAATAGAAGGAGGCAGCGATGCCCCACGCCGCCAGTTGGTCTGCCAGTCGCGGGCAGAGGTGCAGTCCGTCGTCCACATCAAAGCGCAGGATGACGTTCACCTTCGCCGGGTCTGGCTGCGCGCCCCGCGCAACGAAATATTCGTAGACTCCGTAGGTGCGGTAGCGCGGCTGGCGCAGTTCTGCAAACAGCAGCGCATAAGGTTTAGTCAGTTCCAACTCGGGCGGCATTGTCCGCGTATCCGTGTCGGAGGATAGAGGATAAGGGATGAGGCACGAGGCGATTCATCCCTTATCCCTCATCCCTCCCCTCGGTAAACGGCTATCAGTCGCTCCGCGACCTTGCGAGCGTCATGCACCTTCTCCACGTAGGCGCGGCTGCGCTCGCTCAGGGCGCGGCGCCAAGGTTCGTCCGTGACCAGTCGCTTGAGCACCTCGTCAATCGTCGCAGGTGAGGCGTTGACCAGAGGGATGTCGGCGGCGTAAGGGGCGCGCGCTTGGAAGAGCGGATGCAGGTTGCAGACTGTCGGCTTCGCCAGTGCCATGCTTTCAACAGCAAACACCCCATGCCAGCCCAGCAACAACTGGTCTACCACGATGTCCGCCGCGTTGACCCACTCGCGCACCTCGTGGTTCGGCACGCCTTCCAGCAACTGCAGGCGCGCGGGGTAGCCCTCAGCGCGCAGTCGCTCAACCGCCTTGATGACGTGCTCCGTGCCCTTCACCATGCGCCGCGACGGGGCGTGAACGACGAGCAGTTCTCCCTTTCCCTCATCGCGCAGATTGGAGGGGAACGGCTTCCAGTAGTCGAGGTCGCAGGGCACGACGAGCGGCTGATAGGGCACGCCCAGCAGGTGCAAAAGGTTGGTGGCGGCGATGCCGCAGAAAATCGCATCCGCATGCTGCTGCCAGAAGCGCAGCCGCCGTTCTTTCTCGCGGCGGTTGCAGCGGAAGCCCCGCAGGGTGCAGTGGCAAGCGGGCAAGTCCTCTGCTATCTGCCCGTCGTTGCAGCGCACCTCCGAGCCCCGAAAGTCCATTACAATTTTTTTCCCCCAGCGCCTCAGGAGTCTGACATCCAGCGGGGGATAACAGATGGACTTGCCAAAGCAAAGATGAAAGACGTCATACTCACGCGCCAGCCGCAGCAGCAGCACCAACCGTCGGGCGTAGGCGAGAGGGCGGAGGCGCGGCAGCGGGACGCACCGGTCATACGCGTATCCGAAGGGGTTGCGCTCCAGCACGACGACATCCGCTGTCGCACCCAGCGCGCGCAAGGCACAGCGGTAGCCCCAGAAGGTCCCCGCGATTTCACGCGGACCAAACACGACGCGCGGCAGAGCAGAGGAGGTGGTAGAATGGTGCGATGTCATCACAGATATCCCAGTGCTTTGAGATGTTGGCGCAGTTGCTGCTGCTCCTGGGCGCCGACCTCCTGCGCCGCGCGCTCAGCGTGCAGGTAACGGGCGAGGTGCTCGCGCAGGCGCACCCTCAGCGCTGCGTAACGGGGTTCGCCTATCAGGTCCCGCTCACCGTAGGGGTCGTGGCGCAGGTCGAACAGCATCTCCGCTATGCCCAGTCGACGGGCGCGCTCGCGGAAGTCCGCCCGCAGCCCGTCACGCGTGACTTCACCGCGCTGGAGCGCCGCCGTCCAGCGGGCGACCTCTCCCTCCTCCTCAAAGACGCCCAGCACGTCGCGAAAGAGCGCACGCACAAACGCCGCGTCATCCAGCGCTTCATCTGGGGTATCCACCCCGCCTGTGACGACGTATTTGTGATCCCCCACGCGCACCGCGCGCTGACGGCAGAACGCCTCGTGCTGCGCTGGACGGTTGCCGAAGTGGTCCACGCCGCCGCGATACGCCCACGTCTCAGCGAACAGGGGACGCTCCGCAAAATCCGCTCCCTCTCCGTGCAACAGGGGTCGCAGACTTCTGCCATCGAACGCCGAGAGGTCGTAAGCGATGCCCAGCAAGTCCAGCACGGTGGGCACAATGTCCACCAGGCTCACAGGGGCTTCAACGACTCCCCCAGCGGGTAGGACGTGCGGGGCGTGAAAGATCAGCGGCACACGAATCGAGGTCTCCAGCAGGTCGAACTGGTTCATGAAATCTTCTTTGCCGTTCCACGAGCAGCGCGACTCACCATGGTCAGATGTGACAACCAGCAAAGCGTCCTCCAGCACGCCCCACGCGCGCAGGTTGTTCAGGATGTCGCGCAACTTCCCCTGGTCGAACTTCGCCACGCCGCGCACGTAGAGCGGCACCATCTCTTCAAACAGCCGCCCCTGCGTCCGCAGCCGTTCCCGCAGAAGAAAGTCGAGCGAGCGCATCACCGCAAACTCACGCAGACTCTCGGGGAGGCTATCGAAGTGGGGCACGACCCGTCGCGCCTCCCGCTCCGCCCGCCCCAGCAGCGTCTCGCGGGACAGCCCCGCGCGCTCGGCGATGTCCAGCACGGTGGGCAGATAGTCAGCGTTGTAAGCGTGGCGCTCCGCGCTCCCCGTAGCATAATAGTAAGGCTTGTGCACGTCGAAGCAATGGAGGAAGAGGAAAATCTTCTCCCCCTCCTGCTGCGCCCGCCGGACCTGTTCCCAGACCATCTGTTCATCGCGGGTCGCCACATCGAGATGCGCGATGCCACGCGTGAGGTCGAGCGTTGGCAACGCCGCGTGTTCCACGCGTCCGAAGGTGCGGTAGCCGTGCGCGGCGAGGATTTCCGCCAGAGTGGTGACCTCGGCGGCGAGGGAGCCAAAGAAAGTGCGCACCGCATGGCGGGGAGGATACACGCCGGTCAGGAGGCTCGCGTGCGCTGCTGGAGTGTAGGAGGAAGTGCTCATGCATTGACGGAAGCGCACGCCTGCCGCCGCGAGCGCGTCCAACGTGGGCGTGCAGACGAAGCGGGCGGCGTCGTAGCGGCGCAGCCAACTCTTTTCGCTCTCGCAGCCCAGGCAATCAAAGCGCAGGTCGTCAATGACAATCAAGATGACATTCCACATTCCAGTTCCTCATTCAATGCTGCCCGCAGGGCGCGAGCGACAGCGCGCACCTCTTCACGCGTCAGGTGGGCGTCAAGTGGCAGCGCCAGCGCCTGCTGAAACACGCGCCGCGCGCGGGGCAGCGGGGTTTGGTCACGATAGGCGGACAGCGCCGACAGAGCATAGGTGCCGATGCTTGCCTCCACACCTTGCGCACGCAGGCGGCTTATCACGCGGTCCCGGTTGAAGCGCTCATCCAGCCGCACCACGTAGGCTTGATAAATGTGCTGGCAGCCGGGCGGCTCCCCGGGCAGTGCGACCCCCGGTATATCCGCCAGTTCCTCCCCATACCACGCCGCCCGTTGACGGTGGGCGCGCAGAAGGTCCGGCAACCGTGCCATCTGTGCCACGCCTAAAGCAGCGTGCACCTCACTGAGGCGGTAGTTGTAGCCGGTCTCCAGGAAGTCCACACCCTCCGCCTGGCGTCTCATGCCGTGGTTGCGCAGGGCGCGGGCGCGTTCCGCGAGGCGGTCGTCGTTAGTGACCAGCATGCCGCCTTCTGCCGTAGTGATGATTTTGCGGGGATGAAAACTGAAGCATCCCACATCGCCAAGCGCTCCGCAGGGGTGCCCGCGATACGTTGCCCCCAGCGCGCAGGCAGCGTCCTCCACAACCCGCAGCCGATGCTCTCGCGCCAGCGCCAGCACGGCGTCCATGTCTGCGGGTAAGCCAAACAGGTGCACAGGCATGATGGCTTTCGTGCGCGATGTCACCCTCCGCGCGGCGTCATCGGGGTCGAGGTTAAAGGTGGAGGGGTCAATGTCACAAAGCACTGCTGTCGCCCCGCACAGGCGCACCGCGTTCGCGCTGGCGGGGAAGGTGTAGTCAGGCACAATGACCTCATCCCCAGCGCCCACCTCCAGGCACATCAGCGCTAAGTGCAGCGCCGCCGTCCCTGACGACACCGCCACCGCGTAGCGTGCCCCCACTACCGCCGCCACCCGCCGCTCAAATTCCTCCACCAGCGGACCACCCGTGAGAGTGCCCCCGTCCAGCACCTGGACGACCAGCCGTCCTTCCTCTTCGCCCAGTGCTGGGCGCTTCAGTCGGATGATGATAACCCCTCCCGTTCCCGAAACCAGGCAATGGTGCGCTGCAGTCCCTCC
Source organism: Abditibacteriales bacterium (assembly GCA_025055355.1). Classification (GTDB taxonomy): domain Bacteria; phylum Armatimonadota; class Abditibacteriia; order Abditibacteriales; family JANWYM01; genus JANWYM01. Next base: position 8,991 of record JANWYM010000002.1, on the reverse strand, counting down.
TCCAGTTCCACGCGGGGCTCATAGCCGAGCAGGGTGCGGGCTTTGTCTATGTTGGGAATGCGCAGGTCAATGTCCACGTAGCCCAGCGGGGCGAACTCAATCTGCGAGGTCGCTCCACTGAGGCGGATGACCTCTCGCGCCAGATTGTAGATAGTGATAGTGCTGCGCGGGTTGCCGATGTTGAAGGTCTGACCGACCGCCTCGGGGCGCTCCAGCGCCAGCAGCACCCCCTCCACCAAGTCATCCACGTAGCACCAGGCGCGAATCTGCGAGCCGTCGCCGCGCACGATGAGGTTCTGGTTGCGCACCGCGCGCAGCACAAACGCCCGCACCGCGCTGCCGCCTACCTGCCCTGGCCCGTAGACGTTGAAAGGGCGAATCGTCACCGTCGGCATGCCCAATTCGTCCGCGTAAGCGTGGGTGAAGTGCTCCCCCACCAACTTGCTTACCGCATACGTCCAGCGCAACTCGCCCACCGAGCCGGGCATGGCGTCATGCAGTTCGTCCACCTTGTATGCCATCGTGCCGTAAACCTCACTGGTGGAGAAATTAACGAGTCTGACAAGGTTAGGCAACGTGCGCGCTGCCTCCAGAACGTTGTAAGTGCCCAGCGTGTTGACGTTCAGCGTGCGGATAGAACTTTTGCGCACCTCATCCACGCCCGCAATGGCGGCGAGGTGAATCACCATCGTGCTACCCCGCATCGCCTCCTGCAGCCGCTCTCGGTCCAGCACGTCGCCCTGACAGAACGTCACGTGGGGATGGTCGCGCAAACCACTGGCGGTGAGGGCATCGCGGTAAAGGTTGTCATACAGGAAGAGGCGGTTGCGCCCCGCCAGCCGCCGCGCCAGCGCGGTGCCAAGGAAGCCCGCCCCCCCCGTGAGGAAGATTTGCTGTCCCTCTATCACCACCGATGACCCCCTTCGGCGTTATCTAACACAAAAGCAGCCCCTCCGTGAACCGATGAACTGCCGCGCGCATCTGTCCAGCCCCCGTCGTAAAGTTCCCAAAGCAGGGCATACTTCAGATAAATCCCGAAGGCTTTGATGACGCAGAAGAAAAGACCAGGCACACCGTCGAGAAAGCCCAACTTGAAAAAGTAGCGCCAGACGAATTTCCACAGCGGCTTCAACAGCAGTTTGCTTAGAGTGACGCGCTCGCCCTTGCGGAAGGCTTGCTCGGCTTCCATCCAGGTGTGGTTGTTGCGGCGGACGAAATACTGCCAGATGCTTTCGTCCACGCAGTGCACGAGTTCTGCGTGCAACCGCCCCACTGGACCTTGCACTTCAGGGCGAGCGTGCCGCAGCACGGGGCGGAAGCCCCCCTTGCCGCGCCGAAACAGCCGGATGACCCTGTGGCGGAACCCGCCGTGTTGGATGAAGCGTCCGCGAAACGAGGAGACGTAGGAAACTGCGTAGGCGTTGTAAGCGGAGCGGCTGCTCAACATCTGCTCCACCTCTTCTTTCAGTGCTGGCGTCGCCCACTCATCCGCCTCCATGTAGAGCACCCAGTCGCAGGTCGCCTTGCTCACAGCGACGTTCTTCTGTGGACCGAAGCCCAGCCAGTCCTGATGGTAAATGCGGTCGGTGTATTCGCGGGCGATGTCTAAGGTGCGGTCGGTGCTGCCGCTGTCCACCAGCACGATTTCGTCCGCCCACCGGACCGACTCCAGACAGCGGCGGATGTTCTTCTCCTCGTTCTTGGTGATGATGACCACAGAGAGGGTCTCTCGTTCAGCAGCAACTGCCTTGCTGTCATTTTCCATTTTTGAGTGCTCCGCTTTGGGCAATGGCATCAAAGTTCAGCCCCGCTCGTCGGGGCTGCGCCTCCTTCCAAACCGGAAAGGTCTCACCACTGGCTTCTCTATCCAGTTTGGAAGAGGGTAATAGCCCCGCCGGACGTGCCAGATGCCTTCGACTTGGAGTGCGTATGAAAACCCCTCCCCCACGGGGAGGGGTTTTCGTAATTAATGACGTCGTCCGCTTTGTGATAGTCTGATATTATACTGTGTGGGTGGGCAAAAGTAAAGATGCGATGGCTTCCGCTGCCCGCTCTGCGCAGCGTCCGTCCAGGTAGGCAAACACATAATCGCGCATCGCGCGGCGGGCAGCGCCGTGCGCGTCGGGATGCTCCAGGCTGAAGGAGATGGCTTCCGCCAGGGCACCCTTCTCCGTGACCACCGTGCCGCAGGCGAAGATGCCTGCCCAGTCGCCTCTGTCGCGGTGAGCGCGGTCGCGCCCCATCGCATGAGCGAGATGGTCCGCGAAGACCAGGGGGCGGTCAAAAATCAGATACTCTTCGGCAACGGAAGAGTAGTCGGTAATCAGCACGTCCGCGGCTGCCATCGCCTGCATGGCATCAGGGTCATGGGGGAGCCATACGCCCCCCCGCTGCCGCAAGTAGTCGGTGACGGCGGTGAGCATCGCACCTCCGGTGCCTTCGGCGGCAATGGTGGTCACGAGACTGGGATGGGGTTTGACAATAAGGTTACAACCGTCGGGCACCGCCCCGCACACTGCCAAGCCCCAGCGATAAAACGAACTCAGCGCGCCGTGGGTGGGCGCGTAGAGAACCGTCGGACGGTCGGGCAAACCCAATCGGGCGCGTGCAACCTCGCGCGTCAACTCGCCGCGCAACACACGGTCGGCTTTGGGGTGTCCGATGAGCGCATGGCGCACATGGCGTAGGATGCCCAGTTCGGCGAACTTGTCACGCTCCCGGTAACCGGGCAGCAGTAACAAATCATACTCCGCCATCCATGGGTTGAACTTGACGTTCTTGCTGGAGACACCATGAAACGCCTGCACCTGCTTGACCTGGGGAAAGGTGGTGAACCCCTGCCGCAGCCAGCCCCAGAAGTCGCGGCGGATGGCATGGCGATGATTGCTGGTGGTCACAATGACGTCTGGCTTCAGTGCCCGCGCCACTTGTGCCAGCTGTAAGCGCACAGACTTTCTTTTCACCCGCACGCTCCCCTCGCCCGCCGCTCGTCCCAGCGTCAGTTTAATGCCTGTGGGAATGTGCCGAAACGGCAGCGCCGGCTCGTGCTGCTGCATCAGCCGTCCGGTCTCCGCCAACTCGCTGCAAAAGATCCCGCCGGTCACTTCCCAGATCGGCTTCACCCAGTAGAGGTCGCGGAGATGCTGAGTGTAGTAGGCGACGGTCATAACATCCCCTCAGCCAATCTCCTCCTTGCCTCCTCATAATCTTCCACCGTATCCACATCAAAGAACAGGGCTTCCCCGACGTCCACCACGCGCACGGGCACGTCCGTTGCCATACGCTTGTAAGCGGTGGTGGGCCAGGTCTGGCTCTGTCCGGCGTCCAACAGGGCGCGGATTTCCGCGAGGAAGCGGTGGGCACTGCCGACCCGCGAGATGCCCAGAAATGCTGCGCAGTTCGATCCGGGCGGCGCGGTCAACTCCTTACCCATGTCCAGCGCACGCCCTGCGCTGTTGAAGATGACACGGTAGGTATCGGCGTCGAAGACGGGCAGACGCTTGACCAACAGTTGCGGGGACGGCTCTGCGTCAAAGAGGTCAAAGACCGCATCGGCTACCACGAGGTCACCGTTGATGATGAGCGTCAGGTTGTCTACGAACTCGCGCGCCTGCCAGAGCGTGACGATGCTGTTGGTCGTTGCGTAAGCGGGGTTGAAGACGCAACGCACGCCGTCGTAGCGTGTGGCGCGCGCGGCGACCGCTTCGTGCCCGCAACCGGTGCCCAACACTATCTGATAGCCACGCGCGCTCACCTGCCGTAGCAGACGGTCCAGGATGGTCTCGTCCTGGGTCAGGGGCAGGAGGCACTTAGGGCGCTGCGCCCCCTCGGGAAAGAAACGCTGCGCCCTGCCAGCGCAGAGGATGATGGCGTTCATGGTTTCCGCGTGATGGCGACGAAGTTGTAGGGGAAGCCCAGCGCGATGTAAAGCCGATGGCGCAGCGCCCAGCGCAAGTTGCGCGTTGGACGCTGCTCCGGCGGAAAGTGGTCGTAAATCGCCGGCGGCGCGAACCCGCTCACCGCTGCCATTTTGCCGAAGGTCTCGGGGGTGAGATGAATCAGGTGCATGTGGGCGAGCACAGGATAGTAACGGCGCAGGTAACGCCGATGAAAGAGTCGCTGTCCGAGGGTCCGCGGGGTCATCGTGAGGGCGCGCGCGTCGGGGACCTTGATGAGCAGCGCGCCACCCGCCCGCAGCAGCGCGTGGAACTGCCGTAAACTGCCAAGCGGGTCGGGCAGGTGCTCAAAAACGTTCCACAACGCGACCACATCGAACGGCGTTCTGCGCAGCGCCTCGAGGTGTTGCTCCAGCGTGCCTAACAGCACCTCAACCCCGTAGGTTCTCCGCGCATATTCGACGGAGAACGGCGAGACTTCTACGCCCACCCCCTGCCAGCCCAGCATCCGCGCCTCGTTGAGGAAATAGCCGAAGCCCGAGCCGATTTCCAAAATGGAGTTGGTTTGGCGGAACGGTTCCAACTCCTTGAGGAACCGCCGGTAGGTGCGGATGCGCGCGGGTTTGGTCGCTCGCTCCGTCTTACTCAAGTAACTCTCACCTACGTCGTAAACCTCCGCAAAGACCTTGTCGAAACGCGGACGTGGGTTGGTGTAGATGAGGTCGCAGACGTTACATTGCACGACCGTGCGCTCCCGCTTCTGCCAGACCAGCCGCGTGTCATCTGCCCCACAGAGGTAACAGTGAACGTATTCAAAACTTTCAGGGATTGTTTCCGGTGGCGACTCCACCATCGGACTCACCGACTCCTCCACGGCACGGTCCCTACCCCCGCAGCACCGCCGGCAGCACGTCAGCAACCGTCATGTCCGCTTGCTTGTCATCTTGCCCGGTAAGTCGCAGAGGTATTGCACGTCCTCAGCGGTCAACGCAATGCGCTCTTATGCCTACTATGACCTAACCCTCTTCCTTCACCCTCACAGTATACTCTCTCCGCCACGCCTTGACAACCTGCTGAAAGAACTGCTCCACCTCCGCCAACCGTGCCTGTTGGTCGAAGTGCTGTTCCAGGAAGCGACGTCCGTTCCGCGCCAGTCGCTCGGCAAACGCGGCATCGCTCAGCACGCGGCGCAGCGCATCCGCCAGCGCGCCCACGTCGGCGGGCGGGACAAGCAGACCGGTTTCGCCGTCGCGGACAAGTTCGGGCATTCCGGCGATGTTGGTCACGATGACAGGACGGCGGAGCGCCATCGCCTCCATCACGGCGTTGGACAAGCCCTCCTTCAGCGACGGGAGGACGAAGGCATCGCACGCTGACACCACTTCCACCACGTCCTGCCGAAAGCCTAAGAAGTGAACGCGCTCGCTCAAGCCCAATGAAGCGGCAAGGCGGCGCAGGGCGTCCTCCTGGTCGCCCTCGCCCGCGAACAGCGCGTGAACCTCTCCGACTTGCGGCTCAATTCGCTTCAAGGCGTGCAGCAGAAAGCGATGCCCCTTCCGCTCCGTCAAACTGGCGACGATGCCGACGGTGCGGGCGTTCGCCGGCAAGCCCAATCGCGCTTTGGCTTCGGCAGAAGGCAGAGGGTGAGCGTAGCGGTCCAGATCAATGCCGTTATAAAGGACGTGAATTTTCTCCGCCCTGACGCCTTGGGCGACAAGGTGTTGCTTAACGCCCTCGGAGACGGCGATGAGGTAGTGCGCGAGTTGAAAGAACGTCTTATGCTCCGTCGCGGGCACGCGGGCGACCACAGGCACGCCCATGAGCCGTCCCGCGAGGCTGCCCAGAAAACTGGCGGTGGTCAGATGAGTGTTAATCACGTCTACCTTCTCGCGGCGGATCAGGCGGCACAGTTTCCACAGCGTCAACGGGTCTAATTTGCCGTGCGTGACCCAAGGATAAAGTTCTACGTCGCGTCCGTCCAACTCGCGGCGCAGCGGCGTGTCGCGCTTCGTGACCACCAGCACCCGATGCCCCGCCGCGCGCAGGCTGTCCACCAGGCGCAGAAAATACGTCTCCGCCCCGCCGATGCGGGAGGGGGTGATGTATTGGAGGATGGTCAACCTCATGACGTGAAGTGATAGAATAGAAGAGGCGGCTTGACAACATGCCATCGCTTCCTGATGCCATCGTCCCAGCCGCCGCCGCGCCCAGTGCTCCAACGCCGCGCGCTCTGCGCCGGTTAGCAGGTGAGGGGCGTGACGCTGCCTGAGTTTGGCGAGGACGTGGCGGTCTATCTCTGGCACATCTGGTAAAACAGCCAGTTGTGCAGGACGCTCCACTACCCATCGCCCCACCAGGCAGCAGCGACGTCAACAAGATAGGGTCGGAAGTTGGGCGCCTATGCCTGTGTATCCCTGCGGCTTACGTCGAGACTTCAACCTCAGAGCCTCGCCGAAAACCGGGTAGCGCAGGCTTCCAGCCCGCCTAAAATGCCGAGAGAATGTCGGTGCTACGCGGTTTTCGGAGAGGCTCTCAGTAGCGGGTGCGCATCGTGCTGCGCTGCTCGTCGGTGAAGTAATCTGGGTCGCCCCAGATGTAGATGCGAATGACGCGGTTGTTGCGGATGGTGAAGATGACGTTGTAAGATTCATCGTAACGCAACTGGAAGGTGCGGTAGCCCACCGGAGCAGCACCCGCCGCGGCGCCCGCAGCACCGCCGGGGATGCCTTCATCACTGACGCCGGCGCCCATGCCCATGCCCGGCATCGCGCCACCTCGTCCGGGGATACCTGGCATGCTTGGTCCGCCGCCCATGCCCAGACCGCCCATGCCGGGCATCCCCAACATCCCCAGCCCCGCTTGATAGAACCGCTTTTGTGTGTTCATACCGTAGGAGGCTTTCTGGACGGCTGGTGGGTTGGGCGCGCTGAGGCGCAACTCGCGGTCCAGCATCTGCTTGACGTAGCGCGGGTCGCGGATCACAGGCGGTGTCGTGTGGTAGTTCACACTCGTCAGCATCGCATACTGCCCCTGCCGATGAGGGCTCTGGAACATCGAGCCGCGAAATCCCGGTGGAGGAGGCAAAGCGCCCCCGCCGCTCATTCCCATACCACCACCGCTTGTCGCGCCACCCATGCCGGGCATCCCCCCCATGCCCGGCATCCCCGGCATCCCTGTCCCGCCAGGCAGACCGCCTACCTCCGCCCCACCGATGGGTCCAGGTTCGATGGCATCGGGATAGCCGTAGCGGAAGAGCACTTTGCGCAGGTCGTCGCCTAACTTTATTGAATGCTCAGGGTCGCCCATCTGTGTTCTCGCGATGGGGGATTCAAGCCCTGCTACCACAATAGCGTCCACAAATCCCAGACGGTCCACCACGAAGCCCATGGTATAGCCGTCGCGCAGATAGACCCACTCTACGTGGTTGGCGTCCAAATGCACAGCGGTAGCGAGCGCCCACGTCGGGATACCTTGCGGCTCCGCCTGGCTGAGGAACGTGGCAATTCCCGGCGGTTGCTGCGCGGCAGTGATGACGTTGAGGTCGCTTAATACGACAGCCGTGGGGTTGCCGTGCACGAGGAACAGGGTATAACGGGTGATGTTGTTGTTAGCGTCGCGGTCCACCGCCCGCGTGCCCAATGCAATCCCACACAACTGGAACTCAAAGGGATAGCGAACCCAGTGCGGAATCGTTCGCGCGTCGCGGGTGATGCGCTTGTGCGCGCTGACGATGCCTCCTAAAGTGGTGACGGCTATCAAACTTAACGTGACGACGATAAAACAACGACGATACTGCGCCATCCTTTGACCTCCTCCGATGAAATCACGATCACAAACTTTGCGGAAGTTTACCCCATAGAGCGAGACCTAAAACGTCTTGCGTGTTGCAGGGTGTATCGTTGCGTCCGCTGAAAGATGCAACACATAAGACGCTTCACTCCGCCGCGTAACTCGCAATTAAGTCCCCCACCTCCGACGTGCTCATGCCCATCTGTCCGGCGGCGAGCGACTTGATTTTACCTGATTTGAGGGCTTGTATGATGCCTTTTTCAATCCGCCGTGCCGCTTCCTCTTCGCCAAGTGTTTCCATCATCATCTGCGCCGAGGCGATCGCCGCAATGGGACAGACAACGTTCTGCCCCGTGTATTTCGGCGCCGAGCCACCGATGGGTTCAAACATCGAGACCCCCTGAGGGTTGATATTGCCGCCCGCCGCAATCCCCAGCCCGCCTTGAATGATGGCGCCTAAGTCGGTGATGATGTCGCCCAACTGGTTATCGGTCACTATCACGTCGAACCACTCGGGGTTTTTGACCATCCACATACAAGTCGCGTCGACGTGGGCGTAGTCGCGCTGAACGTCAGGGTAATCTTTCTCGCCGACCTCGTTGAACGCCCGCCACCACGTGTCATGCACGTAGGTCAGCACGTTGGTCTTCGCCACCAGCGTCAGTTTGCCTGGGTAGCCCTGCGCCTTGCGTTTGCGGGCGAGGTCGAAGGCGTAGCGGATACACCGTTCCGCGCCGAAGCGCGTGGTGACGTGAATCTGCGTCGAGACCTCCTGGGGCGTGCCTTTGTATTGAAACCCGCCTGCGCCCGAGTAAATCCCTTCTGTGTTCTCCCGAACCACCACAAAATCAATGTCCTTAGGACCTTTATCCTTAAGTGGGCAGTCCACGCCCTCGTAGAGTTTCACGGGGCGCAAGTTGATATATTGGTCGAGTTCAAACCGCAGTTTGAGCAGCAGCCCCTTTTCCAGAATGCCCGGCTGGACGTGAGGGTGCCCCACGGCCCCCAGTAGAATCGCATCGAACTGCCGCAACTCCTGCACCGCAGAATCAGGTAGAATCTCGCCTGTCCGCAAAAAACGGTCGCCGCCGAAATCGAAGTGCGTCAGTTCATACTTCACGCCCGTTCGCTGCGCGGCGGCTTGCAGCACCTTCAGACCTTCCCGCACGACCTCCGGACCGATACCATCACCGGGGATGACGGCAATGCGATACATGCCATTTCTCCTCCCATCCAGTCGCGGCTTATTATAACACAAGTTTCCACAGCAGGGCAAACTTTTATCTCCTAAACTTTTGCGTTTCTC
>JANWYM010000029.1:2580-17203 GCA_025055355.1 Abditibacteriales bacterium | reverse complement strand
ATGGTTAATGACTCATGGTTCAGTCCGTCAACTCTCGACCATTGACCATTCACCATCCACCATCAACCATCAGCGTCGCTTATGTTCGACTCTCCCCGCATGCGGCGTTTGCGTTCAGACTTTGAAGCGCTCAAACGCTTGAAGGCTGAAAGTAGTATTTTAGACTTCCGATGCTTCGGCAACCCCCCGGAGCGTTACATTTTGACTTTTTACGGCAAGGGGTTGATGCGTCCCGCCCCGGGCGCGCCCGTGCACATCCAACAAGTGCATGAGATCGAAGTGCTGCTGGGGGTGGAGTATCCCCGCATGATGCCCGAGTTGCGCTGGCGCACGCCCATCTTTCACCCCAACATCGCCGAGACGGGCATGGTGTGTCTGGGCGGCTACGGCACCAACTGGGCGCCGAGTTTGAACCTTGAGGAACTGTGCGAGATGTTGTGGGACATGATTCGCTACGCCAACTACGACGTCAAAAGTCCCTACAACCGCGAGGCGGCGTTGTGGGCCCAGACGCAGACCTTGTTTCACTTCCCGCTTGACCCGCGCAACTTGCGCGACCTGCGCAGTGTCGTGACGGTATCGCCCCCCGCCACGCCCCGATCCGCCCCTCGCGTCGTGCCTATCAAGTTCGAAGAGGACATCGCCTTTTTCGACGACGAAGAAGCCCTTCGCCGCCACCGTCGGAGAGAGGACGATGACCTATTGGTGATTGAGTGATGTCATCCAGCCCTGTCACATTCAGTCCAACCCAGACCGTGCAGCCCAAGCGCAAGGTCAGCCCGGTGGACACGCCCGGTGTAAAGTGGGAGCAGAAAGGGCACATCCGACCGGATGACCTCCACATTTTTATCCGTGATAAGACGCTGCGCGACATCATCAACTACTCCAAGACCGACCTGTGGCGCGAGGTGGGGGGTGTCCTCGTCGGCGGCTATTACCTCTGGTGCGGCGTGCATTACGTCGAGGTGGACGCCATGATCCCCGCCCGCTACGGCGAGTCCCGCGTCGGCGCGTTCAAGTTCACGCACGCGGCGTGGGCGGACATCCACGACCGCCTCGACGCAGAGTTCCCGGAGAAACAGATCGTCGGCTGGTATCACACCCACCCCAATCTGGGCGTGTTTCTGTCGGAGGACGACCGCTTCATTCATCAGCATTTCTTCTCTCAACCCTGGCAGGTCGCGCTGGTCGTGGATCCCATTGCCAACCAACTCGCTTTCTTCCAGTGGCGCAACCTGGACGTTGAACCGTGTGGGTTCTTCTTCGTGCGCGGCGAACCGACGACGGAAACCACGCCTAAGCCAGAGGGTCAGGTATGAAAGGTGGCACTGCAAATGCGCTGGTCGTCAGGCGATCCATCGCCGTCCTGGAGGCGCCATGCGTTGCGTGACGACCAACGAACTTGCAACGCACTCGGTCTGCAGAGTCAACTGATCCATTGGTCCAGGACTCAAGGCACCAATTGACCCGTTGACCCCATGATGTCCGACCGACCGCTCTACATTGACATGCAAGACCGCTACGCCCGCCTGCGGCTCATCAGTTGGTGGGACCAGGAGCGTTTAGCGCAGGCACGGGTGATGGTCGTCGGCGCGGGGGCGTTGGGCAACGAGGTGCTGAAGAACCTCGCGTTGGTGGGGATCGGCTACATTTACCTGATTGATTACGACACCATCGAGGCGTCCAACCTGACGCGCGCGGTGCTGTATCGGGAAGCGCACAGCGGACGCTCGAAGGCGGAGGTCGCCGCCGCGGCGGTGCGGGACCTCAACCCCGACTGCCGTGTCTTCGCCGTGCACGGCAACGTGATGACCGACGTGGGGTTAGGCGTGTTCGCCGATTGCGATGTGGTGATCGGCTGCCTCGACAACCGCGCGGCGCGGCTGTGGGTCAACCGCTGCTGCTGGAAGGTCGGGACGCCATGGGTGGATGGCGGCATTCAGGAAATCTCCGGCGTCGTGAAAGTGTTCATCCCCCCGGACTCGGCGTGCTACGAGTGCGCGATGACGGAGAACGATTACAGGATGATTAACCTCAAGTATGCCTGCCCGCTGCTGACGCGGGACGATGTGATCGAGGGCAAAGTGCCGACCGCGCCGACGATTGCGTCCATCATCGCCGGGCTGCAAACGCAGGAGGCGTTGAAGATCATCCACGACCTACCGGTGCAGGCGGGGCAGGCAATGGTGTTCAACGGCGTGGCGAACAACTTCTACACGACACGGTATCCGAAACGCGAGGACTGCTTGAGCCACGAGTTCTATCCCGAACCGATCGCGTTAGACCTTTCGGCCGAGGAACACTCGGTCGCGGACCTCTTCGACGCCGTGACAGGGCACATAGACGGCGACGTCAGTTTGCGCCTGGACCGCGATTTGCTGGTGAGTTTGTATTGTCCCAAATGCGACTCAAGCCGGGAGGTGCTGCGCCCGCTCACCTCGGTCGGCATGAGAGAAGGCAAGTGCCCCACCTGCGGCGAGATGTCTCAGCCGCAGACGACGCACATCATCGCGCCCGATTCGCCCCTGGCGCAACAACCGCTGTCCCGCGTCGGCGTTCCGCTCTACGACATCGTGCGGATGGTCAATGAACGCGAGACGAAGTGCTTCAAGTTGGCTAAAGACAAAGCCAAAGTGTTGGGCGTTTAGGCGGTTGGGTGGCTGCTGGTGTCACCACCTAACCACCTAACCACCTGAGATGTGCGCGATGGACAATCCATCCGTCCAATCCACAGCCCTGGACGCACCGCCGTCATTGGGGGATGGGGAGCCGCTCATGGAGTTCGGTGAGGTGGAGGTGCGCCCGCTGGAGAAGCGAGTCGAACCCTCCCGCGACCGCTCGCTGGCGACGCAGACGGTCGGCATGGTCTCGCCCGCCGATTTGCCGATTTTCTTGGACAAGAGCGCGTGCGAGGACATCGAAGCGCACGCCCGCGAGGACACAGAGAACGAAGTCGGCGGTGTGCTGTTGGGCAAGCAGTATGAAGGGCGCAACGGACCGTTCGTCCTGATCGTCAAAGCCTTGCCCGCCAAGCATGTGGAGCATAGCGGCACACATCTGAAATTTACGCACCAGACATGGGAAACGTTCTTCCGCGAAAAGGATGCCATCGCCCCTGAACTGGACATCGTCGGCTGGTATCACACGCACCCGGGGCTGACGGTGTTCATGTCCAGTTATGACCGCTTCATCCACGACCACTTTTTCAGCCGTCCGCAGGATGTCGCGCTCGTGGTGGACCCGCTCGCCAACGACCGGGGGTTTTTCCACTGGGACCTCAGCAACGGGCGTAAGCTGCGCCGCTGCACGGGCTTTCACCTCGTCGCACCGCGACATGAGCGCGTCGCCTTGCAGCAACTTGTGCAGGCGCTGCAGACCCGCCCGCTGTCCCCTTACCTGACGGGCGTCACGACGGAAAAGGAGTTAGAGGATATGTCCCGCATCACCTTCAAGGATTTAGCGCTGGCGGTGCTGTTTCTCGTCGTGGTGTTGCAGTCCCTGATGATGTGGAACGTCTCTTACCAGCGCACGATGATTCAAGAGATGTTCTTCGCCCTGCCGTTCACAGAAGACGACTGGATTCGGAAAAACAGCGAACTGCAAAAGGAAAAACAGGCGTGGATCGCGGAGAAGAACAAGTTGGCTAAAGAACGCGATGCCTACAAGGAGAACAAAGAATCCCTGGAGACAAAACTCAAAGCCAGGGAGCGCAAAGTGGAGGCGTTGACGGAGAAGGTCGAGAGACTCAACGCGGACGTAGCCGACCTCAAAGCCATGAACAACCGTCTTAAGCGAGAGATTGCTCGTCTGGGCGGCAAGCCGCCCAAAGAAACCTTCTGGGCGCGCACGTTGACGTTGCCTGTCGCTCTCACAGGCGGACTGCTCCTTGCGACGATCGCGGCGTTAGCCACCGCCATCGCGACGACGCGTAAGTATCGGCAAGAGTTGGCGAAACTGACATCTCAGAAGCCGAGCGTATAGACGGAGTTCAGTCCCCACGGGGACACCCCACCGACGCAAATCGTCCTCGTCCTCGTTGTTGTCCTCATCTTGGTCGTTTCTGGAGTGCGAGAACGAGGAGGACGAGGACGATTTTCAAGGGAGACTATCATGCTGGAAGTATCTCGTTACGAACGCCTGCGTGCTGACCTTGACGCTCTGCGGCGGTTGCGGGAGCAAAGCACGATTTTCGATTTTCAGGTGACGGACGAATCGCCCGGACCGCCGGAGCGATACCTCCTCACCTTTCGCGGCAAGGGGGCGACCCGTAAAGACCCCAGATCGCCGGTGGTTATCGCGGAGTTCCATCAGGTAGAGATCACCTTGGGGGAGTATTACCCGACGCTGGAGCCGACGATTCAGTGGAAGACGCCGTTCTTTCATCCCAACGTCACCGATAAGGGCGAGGTGTTCTTTGGGGCGTGGGGACAGGACTGGGTGCCGGGCTTGGGATTGGACGCGCTGTGTGAGCGGCTCTGGGACATGATTCGCTACGCCATTTTTGACACGACCCGCCCGCTTAACCTCGACGCCGCCGACTGGACGCGCTCGCAAGGCTACTACAAGTTCCCGCTTGACCCGCGCCCGCTGCGCGACAAGCCGCCCGCTGCCGCTGAACCGTCGAACGTCATCGTCTTCGAGGACTCATCTCCCCCCGCCCGCGTCATCCCGGCGCGCCCCTTTCCGATGCCAACGGCGACGCGCGTCCATGCACCGGTGGATCACGAAGAGGGCATTGAGTTTCTCAGCGATGAACCCGCGCCCGCCGCGCCCACCCCACCTCCCGCGCCGCCCCCGCCGCCCCCGCGTCCTCCGCGTGTAGTGCGTGTACCTATCATAAGCGAGGAGGAGAAGAGGAAAAAAGAGGAGGAGGACATACTGTTCCTCGACGAGTGAGAGCAGGGACAGGGATGCAGGGAGGCAAAAATCCCCTGCTGCCTCCCTGCATCTCGCAAGTAGCAGGTGATGCGATGCTTCAAGCCACAGCCCTCAACTGCCCCTCCTGCGGAGGGCCTGTCGAATTAGCGAATCGTTTCGTGAAGATGGTGGTATGCAGTTACTGCGGCAACACGCTCGCCGTGCGGAACGACCGCCTTGACCCGACAGGCAAGACGGCGGCACTGGTCGACTACCCGACGCGCTTCCGCGTGGGCGCGACAGGCAAACTGCGCGGCAAGCCGTTTCGCATTTTGGGGCGGGTGCGGTTTGAAAACGACGACGGTTACTGGGACGAGTGGTATCTGGAATTCAGCGACGGCAGCGTGGCGTGGCTGGAAGAGGAGGAGGGCGCATATACGCTGTCCCGCCCCGAACCCCTCTACTCAGAGGTGCCGGACTTCGACGCGGTGCGCGTCGGCTCGCGGCTAAACATCAACAGTCAACCGTTCTTCGTGACCGAGCGCTGCCGCGCCCGTGTGGCGGGTGCGGAAGGACAACTGTTCTTCCGCGTGCGCGTCGGGCAAACCGTCAAGTTCGTGGACGGCAACATCGGCGGACGCCTCGCTGCCCTCGAATACGGCGATGACGAAATCGAATACGGCGTGGCAGAAGTCATCGAACGAGAAGAAGTTGAGGTTGATGGTTGATGGTTAATGGTCGAGGTCAGCCATGCCGTCGCATCAACCATTAACCATTCAACCATTGACCATGCTGTTCAGGGATGCGTCTGCGCGTTGTTAAGTGCGAAAAGTGCGGCGGGACGGTGCAACTGCAGCAGGGCGCGGCTTCGGCGCAGTGCCAGCAGTGCGGCGCGACGGTCAGTCTGGTGGAGGTGTTACGCGTCGAGGAGGTGCTGGTGCGCCACTTCCCCAACCCTACCCCTCTGCGTTTGGGCATGAAGGCGCATATCCGCGGCACGGAGTATGAACTGACCGGGCGCGTCGTGCTGGGCATGGTGGAGGAGGGCATCACCTACTACTGGAACGAGTTTGAACTCGTCTCCGCCGACGGCGACTGCCTCTTTCTGGAATATGACGAGGGGCGATGGAAACTGACGGAAACCTTCGTCCCGCAGAACCCCATCGGCCCTAACGAAGCGGCGCGGCTGCGCCCCGGCGCGCGCCTCGTTCTCAACGGTGGCGCTGTGATGGTGACGGAAATCAGTCGCGCCACCGTTCACTTCGTGGAAGGGGAGTTGACTTACGCCGCCAAGGTCGGTGACCAAGTAGCCTACCTGGATGCCGGTTACGGTAACATCACTTACACCGTGCAGTGGAGCGAGGATGAAATCGAGTTCTATCGCAGCCGGATGTTGTCGGACCGCGAGGTGCTGGTTGCCTTCGGGCTGCGGAAGGAACTCGCCGCGCTCGAGGCACGGGAAAAGCGCCGCCGCTCGCAGAGAATGTTTGCTGCTGTCTGTCTGTTCCTGTCGCTCGTGGCGTTCATGGGTTGGAGCGTGTCACGAGGGGGCGGCACGTTGGTCGGCCGCGGGGAGGTTCCCTTGCGCTCCATCCCTGCCGACGGTGTGCGGTTCGGCCCGGTCAACCTCAACCCCGGCGTCCATCGTCTGGTCATTTACGCCTCCATGACCCAAGCGTCCGCGTGGGTGGCAGGGGTCTTGGAGTCAGAGGACAAAGTCGAACTCGTCGGCACGCAGCGCGACTTCTGGGATGAAAGGGGTTACGACGCCGACGGGCCGTGGCATGAATGGGACTTGCGCTCACAGTTCGATTTTGTTATCAAGCAGCCCGGGCGTTACTACGTGCGCCTCTATACCGAACTCGATACGCCCTCAGGCAACTACGGCAACGCCGGCTACGAACTGCGCAGCGGCGTCATCTATCCGATGTATTTCCTATTTTACGCGATCGCGGCATTGACCGTGTCCATCATCGTCTTCTGCATTTCGATGCCGGAAAACTTGAAGAAGCTGGCGGAAAGCGTGGGAGATGACGATGATTGAGGGGGGATGAAGGATGCTGAGTGGTTACTGGCTGGCATCGTATATTGCCGTTGTCTTGCTGATCTTGGTGGTTCTGGCGTCCTACCTGGGTTGGGGATTGTCCTCCGATGCGCAGGCGCGGGCGCAGGCGCAGAGCGTGCGCACCGGCAGCCTGCACACCCGCTACTACTATGGCGGAGGACCGGGGTTCGGGAAGTAATGGAGTATGGGGATATGAAGGTGACAAAAGGCGATTGAGGCACACCCCTCAGCGAGAACCATATCACCCCCACACCTTCATACTTCCACACTCCGACGCTGTCACAAAGAAAGGACTCAACCATGAAAAAACCTCTCACAGTTGCATGGGGCATCGGTTGCACGCTCATCGCGCTCTCGGCGGTGTGGGCAGCCGCCACGGGGACACGCCCGGAGAGCGGCTTTGCCACCCTGTCGGTGGGGCCTATCATCTCCACGGTCGTTTACGGACTTATCGGTATTGTGCTGGCGATTCTGGGCTTCAAACTGTTTGATGTGCTCATCCCGTTTAACCTCGAACAGGAAATCTGCGAGAAACACAACCTCGCCGTCGCTATCCTGTGCGCCGCGATGGTGCTGGGCATCTGCATCATCGTCGCAGCGGCGGTGCTCTGAGAGAGTTCATGGGGTTCACGGAGTGCATGGGTGCATGGAACGTATCCATGACCCATGAACTCATGGACGGCCCCTTGAACTGATGAACTCTATGTCCTCGGCACCCTACGAACTTGCTGACTCGACGGCACGACGTGAGGTGCTGACGCTGCTCGCGTCCATCTTCGTCATCGCGGCGTGCGGGCTGGTTTACGAACTGCTCATCGCCACCGTCTCATCGTATCTGCTGGGCAGCAGCGTGACGCAGTTTTCCGTGTCCATCGGGGTTTTCATCGGCGCGATGGGCGTCGGGTCGCACCTGTCACAGCGCGTCGTCAAGCACCTCCTGGGCGTTTTCATCCTCATTGAAATCGCGCTCGGCATCATCGGCGGCGCGTCGGTGGCGCTGTTGTTTTGGGCGTATTCGGAAGGAGTGCTTTACTGGGTTGCGCTCTACGCGATGCTCTTCATCATCGGCGGTTTGACGGGACTGGAACTGCCGCTGCTAACGCGACTGCTTAAGCGCTACGGCACGCTCCGCACGGTCATCGCCAACGCGCTGTCGTTCGATTACATCGGCGCGCTCGTCGGCTCGCTGTCGTTTCCGCTGCTGCTGCTGCCGTCATTGGGCATGATGCGCACGGCGTTTCTCATCGGCTTGCTCAACGTCGGCGTCGCCGTCTGGAACGTGCGCGTGTTTCACAGGCGGTTGCGCGCGCCCTATGGGTTGCTCGCGTTGGGCGGCGTGACGGGCGCGGCGCTGGTCGCGGGATTTGTTTTTTCCCTCCAAGTCGTCAGCCTGCTCGAGCAGCACCTCTACGAAGATGACATTGTCTACGCCGCCCAGACGCCACACCAGCGCATCGTCATCACCCGCTGGCGCGATGACGTGCGGCTGTTCCTCGATGGCAATCTGCAGTTCTCCTCGACGGACGAATATCGCTACCACGAAGCCCTCGTGCATCCGGCGATGTCGCTCGCACCCGTCGTGGAGAACGTCTTGATTCTGGGCGGCGGCGACGGACTGGTGGCGCGAGAGGTCCTGAAATACAAAACCGTTCAGCGCGTCACGCTGGTGGACATTGACCCGCGCATGACGCACCTCGGCAGGACCTATCCCGCCTTTGTGAGCCTGAACCGAGGCGCATTACGTGACAGGCGGGTGCGGCTCGTCCATCAGGACGCGCACAAGTTCTTAGAGCGCGACGCGCAACTTTACGATGTTATCATCTCTGACCTGCCCGACCCGAACACCGACGTGCTGGCGAAGCTGTATTCCGTCGAGTTTTACAAACTCGTCAAGCGACACCTCGCCGCGTCCGGCATATTCGCCACACAAGCCACGTCCCCCTTCTTCGCCCGTGAGGCGTTCTGGTGCATCGTCAAAACGATTGAGGAAGCCGACCTGCACGTGGCGCCATATCACACCTACGTGCCTTCGTTCGGCGACTGGGGTTTTGTGCTGGCGTCCCCCCATGCCCTGCCCGTCGAACGCGCGGACGTCAAGGTGCCGACGAAGTTCCTCAACCGGGCGACGCTGCGGGAGATGTTCGTGTTCGGCAAAGACATCACGGAAGTTCCTGTGGACGTTTCGACACTGGACCGACCGACGGTTTTGAATTACTACCTGAACGATTGGAAACAGTGGGAATCGCCCCTGAGTCGTTGACGCACCATGCCGCAGGAGAATCGTCCTCGTCGTCGGTCGTTTTGGGAGTTCGAGAACGCGGACGACGACGATTTTCGGGGGAGGAACAATGATTGGTCATCATCTTCTCGCAGACCTCTACGGCGTCACGGCGAAGCGATTGAAGGATGAAGAATTGCTGCTGGGTTGTCTGGTCATGGCGGCTGTTCGCTGCGGCTTGACCCCCGTGGCAGAGCCTGTGATCCATTGCTTCGCGGGAGGCGGCATCACGGGTTTCTTGCTGCTCGCGGAGTCGCACATCGCTTTTCACACCTACCCCGAACGCGGTTTCATCGCGCTCGACATCTTCTCCTGCGGCGACGCCGACCCGCACGCCGCCCTGAAAGTCTTCCGTGAGGCACTGCGCCCCCAGCAGCAACAAGTGCATCTCATCACGCGCGGAGGCGACGTCGCGTGACAATCCCTGCAGCCTCCACCCCCGCACCACCTCCTTTCCGCTGGTTGGTCAGCCGCCGCTACGACCTCTTCTTCTTCATCGGCAGTTGTGCCCTGACGTTCGTCTTTTATGGCGTGTATCGCGTCGCCCACCACTTCGGTTTCTTCCTGCGCGGGGACAGCATCCTCATCACCTATTTTCTGTTCACCGCCTTCTTCGACCACCCCCACATCTTTCAAACCTTCTCGCGCACGCACTACGACACAGACGAGTTCAACAAGCGCAGGACGCTTTACACCTGGGGCGTTGCCGCTTTCATCCTGGTCGGCTTTGTGGTTACCGCGCTTAACGGCGAAGCGCACCTCATCGTCTTCGCTGCCCTCTTCGGCACATGGCACATCATCCGCCAACATGCGGGCTTGCTCAAAGCCTACAAAATCCTCAACCGCGACATGGAGCCGATTGATAACTGGCTGGACGGTCTCACGTTTTACGTGGGCATGTTCGCCTGTCTGTTGAATGATTACTCCGACGTGCGCGGACCCATCGTGATTTACCGCGACCTGCGGGCGCAGTTTCCCTCCTTGCCCGCACACTTTGGCGAGATGGTGTGGAGCGTCTTTCTCGTCCTTCTCATGCTCTTTGGCGCCCGTCAAGCGTGGCGGGCGATGGAGGGCAAACCGCTCAACGTGCCGAAACTGCTGCTGATGGCAGCCGCGCTGACCACGCACTACTTCGTCTTCTTTGCGACCGCCACGCCGTTCCTGGTGGCGGAAGCGTTGGAGACGGTCTATCACGACGTTCAGTATCAAGGCTGGATCATGCACTACCAGCGCCAACGCTTCGCCAACGTCAAAGGCGTCGTGCTGAAGTGGTTCGCGGTGGCGATGCTGTATGGCATCGTCGTCGGCATCATCGAAACGTTCGGCTTGATGCGGCGCGGCTGGGCGATGTGGTTGTTCGTGCCGTTCACGATGCTGGTCATCTTTCACTACTACGTGGACGGTTTGGTGTGGCGGTTTCGTGAGTATCCCGAGCTGCGGGCGATGTTGTTCAGTAGGACTTCCTCCGCATGAATTGGGGCAGGTGTTACGCGGTTGCCGTCATTGCTTGCCCCCTCTCTCGTGGGAGGGGTGGGGAGGGGAGGAACGCAACTCCCGTTTGGGAGAATTCTCCCTGCGCCCTTGACGCGGAAAGCCCTGCACCGACCTGCGCCGATTTGCCGCCAACGCGCGGGGACGGTTTCGGTCTTGTTGGGCAGAGCGCAACGCACAAGCTGTGCTTTACAAATAACCCAACCCCCGCAACCTCTCCGCGACTTCCGCTTCCTCCTCTGCCGAATACGCCGAGCTGTTGGCGGGGGTTACGGTATCCGTTTCAACGTAACGGACGTTGTCAGCGCCAGTCAACGCGTCGGTCAGCACGCGCCCGTCCATGTCATCGGGCACAGGCAAGCCCAACAGATGCAGTATCGTCGGCGCGAGGTCACAGATGCTTGCATCCAATTTGCATCCCTGCATTATCGGCACCCCTGAAGCCAACCAGATGCCGTCATGCCGATGACAGGCGTTCCACTCGCCGCGCCCTGCGAACCGCTGGCGCGTCGTCAGCACGCCTTCGCCCTCGTGACGGCGGAAACTGGGCGCGACTTGATACGCGTCATCGTGCCACACGCTGAATACGATGTCGGGCGCCGTCGGCGAGGTGGCGCAACCCGACACCCGAGAGATTTGCGGAATCGCCGGCGTGCCGTCGGGGTTTTTGAGTTCGCGCAAGCCGGCGATGATGTCATCGCACAGTCGGTCGTATTCGTCCGGTGGGACGATGCCCTGCGGGAACCGCCCCACCGCGTTGATCCAGATATAAGGGCGCTGGTCGTCGGAGAACGCTTGCGTCTTTGACCAGTCAATGTCGGATAAGAACACCGCCGACACAAACTTCTCGCGCAGCCACGGCGCGAGGCGAATCAGGTGCGTGCGCCATGAGGACGGCAGCGTTTCTTTGAGGACCGCTTCGGCGGCGCGAAGCGTGCGGAGCAGGCGACCTGCTCGCTGACGCGCGCGGCGCGGAACAAGGTATCCGTTCTCGCGCAGCCATTCGTTGAGGAAGAAGCACTTGTTGGCAATCGGCCCGAAGCCGTGGTCGGACATGACGAAGATGGTCGTTTCATCGTCAACGACCTCCAGCAGTTGGCCGATTTGCGCGTCCACCGTCTGATACGCCCGCAGAATCGCGTCACCGAACCGGACGGCTTTGTCGGGTTCGTAACTGGGGTGCGCAGCGTCCATGTATTTCCAGAAGTAGTGCTGCACGCGGTCGGTGGCGGTGAAGACAACCATCGCAAAATCCCACGCCGCGCGCCGCAGCAGGTAACGCATCGCCCTGCCGCGCACAACCTCGATCTCGAGCAGTTGCTTCAGGGCGGCGGCGCGGGCATCGTCGGTCTTGACGTTTTCGAGGTAAGCCCAATCAATCCGATAATCGCCGATCGCTTGCTTGATGTCAGCGTAAAGGTCGGCGGGATAGGTGAAGCGACTCTGCGTGCCGGGCGCGTCCATGCCCGCGATGAGGTAGCCGTTGACTGCTTCGGGCGGGTAGGTCATCGGCACGTTGACGACGCAGACGCGTTTGCCCGCGTCACTTAACAGGCGCCACAAACTCGGCGCGCGGCGGGCGCGGGCGTTCGTGTAACGGATACGATAACTATGCGGCGCCAACTCGTAGAAGTCGAAGATGCCGTGCTTGTTCGGATGCTTGCCAGTGGCGAACGACGTCCATGCGGCGGCGGTCATGGGCGGGAACGACGAGCGCAACTTACCCCGCGCCCCCCGCGCCATCAAACGCGCCAAGTTGGGCAACTTCCCCTCCGCCGCCCACGGTTCAATGAGTGACCACTCGCCGCCGTCTATCCCGAAAACCAGAACCTTCATGCAATCCCCTCTAAAAACGTGACCAGCGAACTGTTGCGCTTCCGCGCCTCGCTCAGGTCGCACACTTTAGTTTGGCGAAGGCCTTCCCCCAACGCCCCCTCGCGCAGAAAATCGCTGGGGCGCCCGAGGTTCTTCCGAATCGCCGCCATCACGTGCGGCGCGGCTTCTTCCACTGTTGCCCCGCCCTCCCGTCGCCGCGCCACAAAACAGGTGGTTTTGACCTGCGCTTGGTAGTCCAATCCCAACACAACGTCCGCGATGACTGGTGAATGAGAAGTCAGGAAGGTCTGCGTGGGGAACTGCTCCTCCTGACTGACCGAACCAATCGAGCGCAGAAACTCTTTCAACGCCTCGGCGTGCAAAGCGTTCTCTGGTTCTTCCACGACGACCACCGGTGGAGGGGCGGGTTGAAGAAAAACCGCCAGCAACCCCAGCAAACGCAACGTGCCGTCTGAGACCTGCGTGGCAAAAAAATCCAGTCCGGTGTCCCGCTCGTGGAAGCGCAATGTAGGCATGGACAATATCCTGTCAGGGACAATGCGCTCGATGTAAGGCACGGCGTCGCGCAGACGATCCATCAAGCGATGTGCGGTCGGCTCGTCCGCAAGGGCGCGACGCACAAAGCCAATCAGGTTCGCGCCGTTGCGGGCTAACTCCCCTTCGCCGCTATTCAAAGTGTGTTTCGCCAAAGGCGCGTCAATGTTGTAAACGCGCATAGCCCCCAGATAATTCGCGACAGTGCGCAGTTGCCCCACGCGCCCGTAAGCGTGCAGCAGGAGTTGCTGTGGGTCGTCCGCTTCCATCGGGCGTGCGCCTAACGTATCTTCTGTCCATGCCGCAATGGTTGAACGGCGGCGCGTGAACGCCAGACGCAGACGGGCGTTAGTCTTGAAACGCGGAACGCCTTGCACACGCGGTTTGCCCGGCGTGAAGGGGAACACTTCGGCATCCAGTTGCTCGGTATCTACTTCTAAGTGTTTGCTTTGCGAAAGGGTGAATTCATACCGACCACGATACAGCCCCCGCGAGGCATCCTTCCCCAGTTCGATGCCGACGTGCAACTGCGGCGGTTTGCCCGCGCCCGCTTTGCGCGTGCGCACCTCCTCCAAGCCACCCAGGTTGTCCAGCGCTTCTTTCAACCCCAGATGACAGGCTTGCGCGATGAACTGAAAGGCGTCAGCGAAGTTGGACTTCCCTGAACCGTTCGCCCCGATGACGAGGTTGACCGCTTGGGGGCGGACGTCCACCTTGCGGAGACTTTTGAAGTTGCGTAGAATCAACCGCGTGATCATCCCTCTCCCCTCCGCTCACCCCATATACCCCAATCCCCGCAGTCGTTCCTCCATGACCTTCGCGTCTTCCTCATCATACGTCCGCCCATCTGCATCCCCTGGCATGGCTGTATCCTCTGCATCCGCAAAGACGATTTCCCGCTCGGCGTAGTCCTCATTGAGCATCTCGGTCAACACGCGCCCGTCCATATCAGCAGGGACGGGCAAGCCCATGAGATGGAGAACCGTCGGCGCGAGGTCGCACAGGGTCGCGCCTTCAACCAACGTTTTCTTGAACGGTGCGCCGTGCGCGATAAGGATACCGTTCATGCGGTGGTCGCCGCTCCAGTCGCTCTCGCCGGGCAGCACGCCCGCGTCGGTCGCCATGAAATGTCCGTCAGGACTCTTGTAACTCGGACGCACATGGAACGCCCCGTCCTCCCAGTAACTCAGCAGCAAGTCTGCCGCCTGCGCCGCGTAGTCGCCAGAGTAAACCTCCTCCCGCCGATAGACGTGCGGGAACACGCGCCGCCCCGTGCGCGGGTCAACGACCTTTTCCAGTTCGCGCACGATGAAGTTGATCAACCCTTGGGCTTCGTGCGGCTCCACGATGCCGTGCGGCTCGCGCCCTTTGAGGTTGAGGCGAATATTCGCTGTCGTGTAATACATCTCCTCGGAGTAGGCTTTCGTTTGCGACCAGTCCACATCCCCCAGGACGTTCGCACTTTCCACCTGCCCGCGCAACTTGGGAAACTTGGCGAGAAGCCATTCCTTCTGCTTCGGCGTGAGAACTCGTCGCACCAGCGCATCCATCCTGCGCAACGC
>JANWYM010000029.1:0-2570 GCA_025055355.1 Abditibacteriales bacterium | reverse complement strand
CGCTCAGCAGGGGAACGGCACGGCGTCCGTTCCCTACACGCTTGAGCAACCCGATATGCTCCAGCCAGCGGTTGACGAAGAAGTAGTCATCGGTCATCATGCCAAAGCCATGGTCGGACATGACGATCACGGCGGCGTCGCTGGGCAGGGCGTTGAGGATACGCCCCATCATCTCATCAAGATAGACGTAGCAATCGCGGATGGCGTAGCGGAGTTCAGGAACGCTGGCGTCATGGCGCGGGTGGCGAGCGTCACTATGTCGCCAGAAGTAGTGCTGCACGCGGTCGGTGGCGTTGAAGACGACCATGAAGAAATCCCAGTCGTATTTTCCCATCAGGTAAAGCGTCGCCTGCGTGCGCTGCTCCTCGATGTGCCGCGACTGCCGCAGCACGTCGAGCCGCTGCGCGTCGGACTTCATGTTGCCCAGCCAGCGCAGGTCCACCGTGTAACCGCCAACGGCGTGCTGCAGTTCGGCTTTGAGTTCCTGTGGGTAGGTGTATGCACTCTCCTCGCCCGGCGCATCCATGCCCGCGATGAGGCAGCCGTTGACCGCTTCGGGCGGATAGGTCATCGGCACGTTGACGACGCATACCGTTTTGCCCGCCTCGCTCAACATCTTCCACAACGACTTCGCCTTGCGGGATTTCGCGTTGACATATTGAATGCCATAACCGTCGGGCGAGCGCGCAATGAAATCAAAGATACCATGCTTGCCTGGATTCTTCCCCGTCAGAAACGACGTCCACGCCAGCGCGGTCACGGGCGGAATCGTGGAGGTCAACTCGCCATGCGCGCCCTCGCGCAGCAGGCGTGCGAAGTTCGGCAGCAAACCTTCCTGGGCCCACGGCTTGATGAGGTCGAACGTCGCGCCGTCTATGCCAATAATAAATATCTTCATGGTCAATGGTTGATGAAAAGTCCGTCGCATTGAAAGTATACTCGCTTTCCCTCTCCCCAGCAACCTGCCCACTAACCACCCCTTAACTTTATTCCCACGCAAACCCTGCGCCCTGCGGCGCGAGCGCGCAACCGTCTTCGAGGATGGGCTTCCCGCCGGACACGAACCCTGTCTCCAACCACGCCGCATTGGGCGTAGCACACAGCAGGTTGAGCATCACCGGCCCGCCGCCGTGCGACGCCCATGGTAGTCCGAACGCAGCTGCCATCTGGGCGATCGCCATAATTTCCGTCGGTCCACCAGCGCGGCGCAAATCAGGCTGCACAAGGTCTGCGCCCTTGCGCGTCAGCAGTTCTTTGAACTCTTCTTTGCCATATAGGTTCTCGCCTGTCGCCAACGGGATCGTCAGGTTCGCGGCAATTTCGGCGTAGCCATCGTAATCGTGGGCAGGGATGGGTTCTTCAAACCAGTAGCAGCCCAGTTCCTCGTAAACCTTCCCGCGTCGAATCGCTTCGGCGACGGTGAACACCTGATTGGCGTCCACCATCAACTTCGTGTCCTTCCCGATGACCGAGCGCACGGCGACGATGCGCTGCACGTCCTCTTCGAGCGTCGGGCAGCCGACCTTCATCTTCACAGCGCGAAAGCCTTCCTTCAACGCCCGTTCACATATCGGCTTGAGTTCCTCAACCGTGTAGTTCAGCCACCCCACCATCGCATACGCCGGCACACGGTCGCGGCATGCGCCCCACAGTTTGTAGCACGGCACGCCGCACGCCTGACCAACGATGTCCCACAGCGCCACATCAAGCGCCGCAATCCCAAACATCGTGATGCCAGTGAAGCCGTGATACTCCGTCTCGCGTTTGAGGTCCTCGTGAATCGCCCGCACGTCGAACGGGTCGCGCCCGATGACGATGGGGGCGAGTTCCTCATCAATTAACACCTTCAACGTCTTGGGCGCGCCTGGAATCCGTCCAAAAAACGCGCTGCCCGTGCCGATGATGCCGACCTCCCCCGACCCCTCCTTGCTAAGGAGGGGTGCGACCTCCCCCAGCCCCTCCTTGCTAAGGAGGGGTGAGGGGGAGGTGTAAACTTTCACCGTCACGCTTCCCCCGCCCGACAGCGTTTGCAGCGCGTCGCGGAGGGGCTTGTCGCGGGGTGGCGAAAGGGTCACAGTGGTCTCGATTTGAGTCACCTTCATTGTCCATTTCCCTCCATGCGAACTGCCAACTATGTTTCCCTTCGACATCAGGGAGGTGTTTCTTTCCGATTGATTTCCTCTATCCCCGATGCTATGAACCCGTGGTGCTATCACCATAAGTGAGGATTGAACTTTTGCGTTTTGTCCTCCCCATGTATCCGCAACTCCGTCAGCGACGACCTCTGCGAAGAGGCAGGGAGGAGTCGTCCCCACCGCCCCGTCGGCACCTCACGCGATGGGACTGAGGTTGCTCCTGTCAAAAAACAACGCCGACACCTCCCTCCTTTGAGGTGTCGGCGATTATTGTTCAAGTCCCAATGGTGCCCGTCGGGCGACTTTCTTATCCCCAGCGCACAAGGGCGCTGCCCCAGGTGAAACCGGCGCCGAACGCCGCCAGCGCCACTACGTCGCCTGGTTTGATTTTGCCTACGCGCACCGCCTCGTCCAGGGCGAGCGCGACGGAAGCTG